>CAZYDL010000209.1:0-6385 GCA_964646305.1 uncultured Desulfobacula sp.
ACCGGGCAGAGGGGCTGTATTTAGCAGCCCCTCAGTCTGCAAAGCGTGATTTATACCTCGGCACGATGTACCTCCAGATGGAGCGTTACGGGCTAGCCAAAAAATACCTCGAATCCTCTACAGAAGTGCCCACGAAAATGGGGTACAGCAATCTGCTTGTCGCATTGCGTAAATTGAAGCGGGTAAATGAGGGATGCCTTGTTGGTGAAGATGCCGTTGAGATGTGGGGTTATCAAGACCCTGACCTACAAAGCCTGTATTCAAACTTTGCATCATGCCTGATTGAATTTGGAAAATTAGATAGGGCAATCGAAATTCTTGATGATGCCTTAGAGCTTGACCCTAGCCATATAGACTCATTATGGAATCAAGGCATAGCCAAGCTCGCAAAGGGCGACTGGACTGGCTGGAAGGGCTTTGACCAAGGATTTAACGCGAAAGAGCGTGGCATGTCGTCAGTTGTTCGTGAAATTGACGATTGGGCCGGTCAAGACCTTACTGATAAGACTATTCTTATTTGGGGTGAGCAGGGGTTGGGGGATGAAATTCTATTTGCCAACTGCATGAACGACCTTATTGCTGACGCAGGCCATGTGATTTACGAATGTCACCCTCGGCTTGAACAGATTATGCAGAGGTCTTTCCCTGGTTGCGAGGTATCTGGAACCAGAAAGTCACAAGACCGCAGTCGATGGGATAACAGAAGTATTGATTACCATGCCGCTATCGGCACTTTGCCGCTCTACTATCGCAATAGCGATGGTGACTTTCCTGATGTTGGTTATCTTAAAGCTAATAAAGCAAAAGTGCAGCTATGGCGCGATAAATTCAAAGGCAAGAAAATTGTTGGCCTAGCTTGGCGTGGTGGCGTCGATAAAACGGGTGGATTTAAGCGGTCAATCCCATTAAGCGATTTCATGCCCCCATACATTGATGGGGTTCAGTATGTATCACTTCAATATGGCGGATCGTTTGAAGAGGCTGACGCTTACGCTCTAGAACACGACGACGCTGCCATTGATGATCTCACTGAGCTAAACAACCTCACGGCAGCCTGTGACCTTGTTATTAGCGTGATTCAGACAAGCGTTCACATGGCAGGGGCTTTAGGCGTGCCTACCTGGTGCCTGACCCCTTCGCCGGCTCCGTGGAAATTTCAAGATGGCGAGGATATGATCTGGCATCCTTCTGTTAAGCAATATCATCAAACTAAAAGCGGTATTTGGGATGATGTGATTGAAACCATCCATGAGGATTTAAAGATATGGGCTTAGGTGCTAGATATTCGGAACTGATAGACCAGTACAAGATTATGCACAACACCCCGTCAATGTTCGACGGCAAGAGCCTGCCTGTTCATGGCGAGTCAATAAGCGAACTAATTTCAGAGCTTGGTATTGAGACGGTGATGGATTACGGCTGCGGGAAAGGTAATTGGCACGAAGAAATGGAAGAAATGTGGGAAATTCCGCCAATAACCCCATACGATCCTGCTTTTGCCCCGTTCTCAACCAAGCCACATGGCAAGTTTGATCTAGTTATTTGCACTGATGTTCTTGAACATTGCGACAAGCAGGACTTGCCGTGGATTGTTGATGAAATATGCGATTACTCAACGAAAGCCGTGTATTTAGCTGCTGCATCATATCCGGCAGCAAAAACTCTGCCTAATGGTGAAAATGCACACTGCACAATAGAGCCTATTGAGTGGTGGTCTGATCTTTTCAGGACAGCGCAGCTTAATCATCCAAATATAGTCTTAAAATGCACTGTATCGAGGCTTAAATGAATAAAGTATTTGTTGGATTCGACCCAAGACAGCCGATCACCTATTCGGTCTATATGCTTTCACTAATGGCTCAGGCTGAAAAGGAACCGTTGTCAGTTACGCCGTTAATTTTGAAATCACTGCCTATCACCCGTCAAGGGTTGACGCCCTTCACATACTCACGCTTTCTGGTGCCATGGCTATGCGACTATGAGGGCTGGGCGCTATTCACTGATGCTGACATGCTTGCGGAGGGTGACATTTCGGACATATTCGCCCTTGCTGATGACAAGTATGCGGTGATGACAGTTGATACGACCCCTGCATTTGAGAGAGCTGCGGTGATGCTGTTTAACTGCTCCCACCCCGACAACAAGAAGCTGACCCCATTATTCGTTGAAAATTGTGATGTGCCATTACATAAAATCGGCTGGACGAAGGCTAGAGGTAATCTACCGCCTGAATGGAACCATCTTGTCTTGTATGACGAGCCTATCGACAACGCTAGGTTGATCCACTTCACGGCTGGGGCGCCCTGCTACCCTGGGATAACTGACCGGGTGCCGTACTCAGAAAGATGGCGGGAATGGTCAAATATGTCTAATTCAATCACCCCTTACGATAATCTTATGAAGAGGTCGGTTCACCATCCGAGAACACTTGCGTATAATGATTGGCTGGACGCCGATGGCGAAGCTAGTTTTAATGATTACTTCAAAGCGAGTCAGGACAATGCGGCGTAGGGCTATGAACCAGCAGCCGATAAAAGTTGCTCCACCACCTAAGCCGCAGGATGGCAAACATACTTGCCGGAAATGTGGCAAGATAGTCGTGCGCGGAATGTACCTGCACGAGAAACATTGTAATGGCAGACACTAGAACATTTGGAACGATGGTATCCCGTATCGCCAGAGAGCTTAGGCGAGACAACCTGACGGCTGATATTAAAGACAGCATTGTTGACGCTATCAGATACTACGAAAACGAGCGGTTCTCATTCCTTGAAACTGCGTCTGTTGTGACTACCACTGCTAGCGATCCATATTTATCATCGCTACCGGCAGGGCTATTGTCGCTTGATAAGGTCGAGCTTGATAATGGCGGAAGTCGTTACCCTGTTGATCCTAAAACTTATGATTGGATCACTGACATTGACACAGGCAACAGTAACGGCCCCCCTTATGATTACGCGCTTTATAAAGGCAATATGCGCCTTTACCCCGTTCCAGATCAGGCTTATTCGATCCACCTTAGTTATCAGGTTCAGCTCACTGAGATTTCAGCGTCTGCTACTTCGACAGCGACGAATTCGTGGGTAACAAAAGCAGAGCCAATGATTAGATGCAGGGCTAAAGGTCTTGTGTTCGCTAATCGGTTAAGGAATATGAAAGATGCTCAAGCCATGGAATATATGGCGGAGCAAGAGCACGACAAGCTGAAAGCAAAAGATACCGGGCTTGTTACCACTGGACGAATAACCAAGACGGCTTTCTGATGTTTTCAAGATTCCAAGGCTATCACCCTGATATTGATGAGGCGACTCCGGGGCTGATTGTCGATGGTGAGAACATAATTCCATCCCCTGCTGGCTACAGATCAGCATATCAACCTGTAAACGGCCAATCTTCTGCGCTCACAGCTACTTGCGTTGGCGCTGCTAGCTTTGTGAGCCTATCTGGTGATGTTTTAACTTACGCAGGCACTAGCACCCAGCTTTACAAAGAAGATGGCGACCACTGGACTGCCGTGACCCGTTCAGCCGGTGACTATACCGCTGGGGCTGCCTGGGAATTCGCTCAATACGGCAATGCTACTTATGCTGCCAATGACGTTTCGCAGCTACAAACAGCGACAACCGGCGTATTTGCTGACGTATCGGGCGCCCCAGCCTCAAAAATAATCATCGCAGTGCAAAATCAGCTTATTGCCATGAATACGGTTGATGGTACTTTTGGCGATAGCGGTAACAGATGGTGGTGCTCTGCGCTGGGTAATGCTGATAGCTGGGTGCCTTCAATAGCGACTCAGGCAGCTTCTGGGCAGCTAGTTGATACCCCAGGTGAGATCATTGCAGGAATGAGCCTTGGCGAACGTGCAGTGGCTTATAAGAAAGAGTCGATGTATCTGGGAACCTATATTGGGCCACCATCTACATGGCAATGGCCGTTAATCTCCGATGAGATTGGATGCGTAGGGCCAAAAGCAGTTGTTCAGGTGAATAGCGCCCATTATTTTATGGGGACGGATGACTTCTATGTTTTTGACGGCACCTATCCCCGAGGGTTTGGCGGCACATTAAAAGAGTTCTTCTTCCAAGACGAAATCAATAACGACTACATAGACAAGAGCATTGCTGTTTACGAGAAGCTGCAAGGGCTGGTTTATTTCTTGTACGTTAGCAAGCTCGGCACTGGATCCATCAACAGTTATATTGCTTATCATGTGACCACTCAGAAATGGGGGCCACCAACAGCAATAATGGCGCAAACCGCCTTTACGACTACTTCTGCGCCTATCACCTATGAAATTCTAGGTGACTTATTTCTTACTTATGATGATTTGCCATCTATCTCTTATGACAGCGCCTACTGGACTGCGATAAAGGATAATTTGGCGATATTTAATAGCTCAAACCGATTGCAAACGCTTAGTGAGGCAGCTTCTTCAATGTCCATATCGACATGGAGCATGGGCGCTGATGAACAGTATTCATTTTTAAGCAGATTACGGCCTAGATTTAAGAAAGCCCCGTTATCTGGAACGATGGTTAATTGCTACCAGGAAGATCATGGCGGAACGTGGGTCACTGGAGCGACCACTTCTACGCTAAACAATGGCAAGTTTGACGTTCAACGTGAGTCGAGATGGCATAAGCTGAGAATGGACTTTACCGGCGACACTGAAATAGTGGGCCTCGACGTTAAGTTAGAAGGCGCTGGGTATGAGTAAAATTCCCCCGCCAAGGTTCTCTGTGCCGACTAATGTTAACGCTGAATCAGCCGCTTATTTACGCGACCTTCATCGCGAATTAACTGAACACGCGCGATTAGTAGAGAATCAGGTTAATATGCTCTCTGAATCACGGCTAGCAAGCCACTACAACGCCATTACAGCCTCTCCAACTGGCGTGGTGCTAGCTAAGGGTGATATGGTGCCGAAAGCCGTTGTAGCGGAAGAAGGGACGGTTGGTGCCAAATATGTGATTACTGGGTGGCTTGCTACAATTGATGGCACTTCATCCGCTGGGTCGGTTGTTGAGCTTAGGTCGCTCACGGGCAATTGAATGATTTGTACTTATCGACAAATTACGAAGGTTACTCGATAACCGAAAGCCAAAAGAAGGCTATTGATGAAAACCGGGCATGGTTGCTGGTAAACGGAAAGCCAAACCAGTACATGATCGTGAAAATAACGGATTCGGATGAAGAAAGAAGCCTGTATATATGGCACGCAAATGGGGTTGGATGGAGCGGTGTGATGGAAATTTTAGATAAAATGGCAAATGCTGCTAACGCCACGAGCATTAAGTTCGGCACTGCCCGTAAAGGGTGGGAACGCCGGGCTAAAGAATACGGCTTTGAGCAGGAAAAAGTAATTTACTCACGGAGGGTTAAGTAATGTCCTTTGACTCTGATGACAACCAGCAAGTAACGACCTCTAATAGCGAGCCGCCTGCCTTTGTGCAGCCGTACTCAGAAGAGTTTTTGCAGCGTAGTGCTGATTTAAGCCAAGACCCGTGGGCCACAATCCCTGGTGCAGAGCGTGTTGCAGGATTATCGCCTGCTGAAACGCTTGGCATTGACATGGGTACGCAGCGGGCAACTCTAGGATCGCCGCTAAACGCTCAAGCCGGAGCCACTTTATCCGACATGATGGGCGGAAATGGGGCTGCATTTAGTGATTTAACCAATCGCAGGGTTGGCTCTGCCCAAGCTGGAATTGTTGATCAGTTTAATATGAACGTGGCTCCATCGACCTCGGCAGCGTTTAATCGAAGCAACACGCTTGGCAGCACTGGCAATCAAGAGCTTGAGGCTTCAAACCGCTACAGTCTCGCAAGGGCAATGGGTGAAACAGAAGATAGCATCCGGTCTAATGCGCTTAATCAAGGTATGCAAGCCGCTCAGATAGCCCCTGGCATTGCCAATCAGGACTACACGGACATTCAGGCGCTCATGCAGTTTGGTGGTCAGGAGCGCGGTATCCAGCAAGCTATGAATGACGCTGAGTTCGCTAAATTTCTCGATGTTCGTGATGATCCGCTTCGCAGGCTTAATACGCTCGCTAGTGGCATCAACACTGCATCCGGTGGGTACTCTCAAAGCAAGACTACTTCGCCCGGCGTCAACTCCGGCGTAGCTGCATTAGGTGCAGGTGGTAGTTTCCTTGGCGGTCTTGGCGCTTTGCTAAATTAAATGGGTAAATTAGATGGCTAGCTTATCTGGGTTATTTAGCGACCCGAAGAAAATGACGAAAGTATCGGACTTCCTGCTTGGTTTTGGATCAGGCGTAGGCAAGGCCAACGTGCCCGGAGCAAGCCCCTTTGCCGCTATTGGCGCTGGGTTTAATGCTGGTGGCGTTGCTGTTAAAGAACAGGCAGCAGCTAGGCAGCAGGCT
>CAZYDL010000210.1:0-6351 GCA_964646305.1 uncultured Desulfobacula sp.
ACGTTCCAATAATTGATGTAAATCCTCGTGGCAATAAAAAAAGGAAACTGGAACTCAAAGAAGAGACGCTGCGTTTTGGAGTTATAAATTTTAAGAACCCGGCAGATATCCGCTACAATGAAAGATCCAATGTGGAAAGGGTTAATGGCCGGCTCAAGGATGAATTTGGAGGAAAAATGGTTAGGGTTCGCGGTTACGCTAAAGTCATGACTCACCTGATGTTTGGTATTATTGCTTTGACATCTGACCAGCTAATGCGTTTTGTCACGTAAAATTATTTATGGAAAATAGTCATAGTTTCTGCAAGAGGCTCTTATAGTTCTTATATTTTAAAAGGAAAATATTCAACGCTAAAGAAACCTGAGGGTGTGTGACAAATTTATGGGGATTATTATGCGCATGCCCGACTTCCCCAAAAATCCTCCCAGTAGTTACTCAGAATATAGCAGCGTAACGCAATTATCTTATTGGCATTTTTTATACTCCAATGCATGCCTGATTGTTTAAGCCTTTGCCCAATCACTGCACGATATCCAGCTTCTATGACTCCTGAACCTATGAAAAAACCTTGGTTTTTGAATGTTTTGTATCTCATTCTTTTTTTATTTTTCTCAAAATAACCAATTTCTCTTTGTAAAGATTCATTTGCTTGTACCAATTGTTCACAAAGATTTAGAAAAATACGGTAGTTGTTTGTCTCTGATAGAACTTTTTGAAGTTCCGGGCCTATTTTTAAATTTTTTGCATAGCTTTTCCTTTTAATCGTAGTGTTCCATAAATATTGTGGACCGTGACCTGGGTGCCCAGGCTTTGCACAGGCACAATTTTTTTTACCACACTTTCGATAATTAACCGAGATCGTTCCCCGCCTGAGATCACCTAAGCTTGCGAGCTTTTCATGTAGATCGTTTCTTTTTAATTCCAGATTTTTAATGGTGTCCGTCATATTCCCTCCTATTATCTGATTGCTTGATAAGCAATCAGATAATAGGATAAAAAAGGCTTTTGTCAACTTTACCCATTTTTTTGTCTCAGACCCGAATTGAAATTTCATATTGACTAAAGCTCTGATTTTAAAGTATATATACGGGTTGTGTTAATTTATGGATAAAAATTTAATTTAAAGAAAAAATAATGCAGACCATTAGAGGGTTTAGAGATATACTGCCGGAGCATATTGCTTTATGGCAGAAAGTGGAACAAGAGGCTGTAAGTCTGTTTACAGCATTTGGATTTAAGGAAATCAGGATTCCTGTCATAGAAAAAACTCAGCTTTTTGCAAGAAGTATTGGAGAAGCCACAGATATTGTTGAAAAAGAGATGTACACCTTTGCCGACAGAAAAGGGGATAAACTGACTTTGCGGCCGGAAGCTACAGCATCCATTGTCAGATCGTATATCCAGCATAAGATGTATGCCACAGATCCTGTGAGAAAATTTTTCATGATTGGCCCCATGTTCAGGCGGGAAAGACCTCAAAAAGGCAGGTATCGTCAATTTTATCAAATTGATGCAGAAGTCTTTGGTGTTGAATCAGGCCATATTGACAGCCTATTGATTTATCTTTTAAATGAATTGTTTAAGCGCCTGGGCCTGAGCGGACTTTCTGCCCATATCAATTCCCTTGGCTGTCCGGAATGCAGACCTTCCTTTCAAAAGGCCCTTTTAAAATTCCTTGAATCAAAAAAAGAGAAGCTTTGTGATAATTGTTTGAGAAGAATTGATAAAAATCCATTAAGAATTATTGACTGCAAGGGAAAGGAATGTCAGGAGGCCATTAAAGATGCTCCTTCAACCATAGACTATCTATGCAATGACTGCTCTGAACATTTTGAACTGGTTAAAACAAGCCTTGAAGAACAGGGCGTTGATTTTATAGTGGATAAAACCCTGGTAAGAGGTTTGGATTATTATACAAGAACAGCCTGGGAGATTTTAACAACCTCCCTTGGCGCACAAAGTGCTGTTGCAGGCGGCGGCAGGTATGACGGCCTTGTAAAAGAGCTTGGTGGACCTGATACTCCGGCAATTGGTTTTGCAATTGGATTTGACCGCCTTGTTGAAGTTATGGAGCAAATTGATAAAACCCAGCCTGATCAAGGTATTGATCTGTTTATTGTGTCCCTTGGTGATAAAGCCATGAAAAAAGGTTATCTATGGTCATGTGAGCTGAATCAGGCTGGAATCAGAACTGAAATAGATTATAGAGGCAAAAGTCTCAAAGCCCTCATGAAAAGAGCGAATAAGCTTAATGCCGGATATGTATTAATTGTCGGCGACAATGAGCTTGACCAGAATGCTGCGATTTTAAGGAATATGAACACCAAAGATCAGGTTTCTGTTAACATGGATACCCTGGTTGATGAATTGATCAAAAAAATTAAAAAATAACTACTACGGGCAGACCTGGTCTTTTACCATGGTTTGCCTACAATACCCCGAAGGGTAGAAACCAGAACATAAAAGCCTATGGTTGGGTTTTTAAAGATTTTTATAAAAAAATATAGAGGAAAGACTACGTGACTGATTTACTCGGGAGTTTAAAAAGAACACATAATTGCTGCCAGTTAAGAGATGGTGATATTGATAAAGATGTGGTTTTAATGGGCTGGGTTCAGCACCGCCGTAATCATGGAGGGGTTATTTTTATTGATTTGCGGGACAGGGATGGTATTACCCAGATTGTCTTTAATCCTGAATTTGCAAAAGATACCCATGAAAAAGCCCAGGATATCAGGAATGAATATGTTCTTGGGGTTAAAGGGAAAGTCATTGCACGACCCTTAGATATGTTAAATAAAAACATGGAAACCGGTGCCATTGAGGTTATGGTTGAGGAACTCTTTATTTTTTCCAAGGCAAAAACTCCGGCATTTCAGATTGAAGACCGCATAGAAGCTTCGGAGTCCATTCGTCTGCAATACAGATACCTTGACTTAAGAAGACCCCAGCTTAAAAATAATATCCTGGCAAGACATAAAGCCACCATGGCAATTAGAAACTATCTTGATGATAATGGATTTATTGATATTGAGACACCTTTTTTGACCAAAAGCACACCGGAAGGTGCAAGGGACTATCTTGTTCCCTCCCGGGTTAATCAAGGAGCATTCTATGCTTTGCCCCAGTCTCCCCAGCTTTTCAAGCAATTATTGATGATTGCAGGATTTGACAGATATTATCAGGTTGTCAGATGTTTTCGGGATGAAGACTTAAGAGCAGACAGACAGCCTGAATTTACCCAGATTGACATGGAGCTCTCCTTTGTTGATGAAAAGCAGATTATGCAGATAGCTGAAGGTCTGATTGTTACTATTTTCAAAAAAGTATTGGACATTGACCTTGTGGTGCCTTTCCCCCGGCTTACCTATGAAGAAGCCATGACAAGATTTGGCCTGGACAGACCTGATCTTCGCTTTGGCCTGGAACTGTGTGATATTTCCGATATTGTAAAAGATGCAGGATTTAAAGTTTTTTCCAGCGTAGTAAAGAACAATGGCCTTGTTAAAGCCATTAATGCAAAAGGGTGTTCCTCTTTTTCCAGAAAACAGATTGATGATTTAACTGAATTTACAAAAATTTATAAAGCCAAGGGGCTTGCATGGATAAAAATTAAGGAAGATGCATCATGGCAGTCACCCATTGCAAAATTTTTTACGGATGATGAAAAACAAGCCTTAAAAGAACGTCTTGATATGGAGCCAGGAGATATCATTTTCTTTGTGGCAGACCAGGTAAAAATTACAAACGAAGCCCTTGGGCAGTTAAGAAATGAACTAGCACGACGACTTGGACTTATTAGTGATGATACCTATGAGTTTACCTGGGTCACTCACTTCCCGCTCCTTGACTATGATGAGACAGAAAAGCGTTACCAGGCTTTGCATCATCCTTTTACAGCACCTCTTGAAGAAGATATTGAAAAATTAGACACAGACCCCCTTGCTGTTAATTCAAGGGCATATGATTTGGTGCTCAATGGAATTGAAATTGGCGGCGGAAGTATTCGTATCCATGATTCAAAACTGCAGGCAAAGGTGTTAAACAGCCTTGGAATTGATAAAGAAAATGCACAGGAAAAATTTGGATTTCTTCTTGAAGCCCTGGAATCAGGTGCACCTCCCCATGGTGGAATTGCCTTTGGCCTGGACAGGCTTATCATGCTCATGTGCAATGAAGATTCCATAAGAAATGTCATTGCATTTCCCAAAACACAAAAAGCTACCTGTCCCTTGACCGAAGCACCATCAAAAACTTCAATAGCACAACTTCAGGAGCTTGGAATTAAGATATCTAAAATAGAGGAATAACCTGGTGATTTGAATAAATCTACTTTTAAGACAAAAAACAAAATAGATTCATCAATTCAGTATGGATTTGGTCAGGATGCTGCCAAAACCCTGGATAATATTGTAAAGTGAAATAGTAACATCAAGTCCAATTGTTAGCTTTTTTGATCAATTCAACTGATTCCGCTTTTACAGGTATCCAACTTTGATCAATGGATACTTCAACATAATTTTGAGATGGTAACCACAAGTCTTCTGCTGAAAATTCTTTCCATTTAGCGTTTTGAAAATTATTTTCAAAAACTACAAAACCGTAAAACTGGTTTTTACCATCATGCTCGACAACATACCAGTGAGATTCATCTGCACGAAAATGTAGATGAATAATTTTATTTCGATAATGAATTCCCATATCATCACTTTCAAACATGACAGGGATCTTTGTCAGATCCATTTTAACTAAGCAATTAAACATACTTAAACGCCTTTTATTTGTGGTTAAAATATATTGGAGTTATTTCTATATAAATTTCATGAAAACAAGAAAACACTGCTGGGCCAAATCTTCTCCATCTCTAAATAATCATTGGCGTTTGGACAAGGGTTTGACGAAGTAGGCCGCCGTGAAGATCAAAACAACCGGTTTTATCCGGTGCATTCCGTTTGTTAGATTCAAAATTAAATTAAGGCAGACATAAATCAGCGAGCCATTTGTGAGCAGTTCTTATTTCAACACCATTTGGGAAAGTCTTTTCTTTTCTCAATTCTTTTGTAACCTGAACCATTTTGATCTGGGGGAAAAATTTTTTAAAAATTTCAAAATTAGAACTCAGTGTTTCATCTTTCCATTTCACTTCCACCATTAGTGAAGGACTGTCATTTGCTGTGGTGCAAAAATCTATTTCCTTTCCATCTTTGTTTTTTAGATAGTAAATTTTTTTTTCTTCTCCAAAACAATCTTCTTGAAAATGAATTTCTTTTTGGATGGCACAGGCAATAGTATTTTCTAATTTTATGCCTGAATCTCCTATAACCTGACCGGTATCATAAAAATAGAACTTAGGTGCTTTTTGAATTGCTCTGGCAATATTTTTATGAAAAGGTGGTACTTTAAAAATTACATACATATTCTCAAGTATCGTAAGCCACCTTTTAACCGTTTTGTCCGAGCATTGAAGATCCTGTGATAGAGAACTATAAGATACCGGACTTCCCACCCTGCTTTTTAATAACTGGATAAGTGTTTCAATCTGAATGATTTGTTGGACATTCTCAAGCTCAATAAGGTCTTGCTTTAAAATAATATCAAGATGTGATCTTTTCCAACGATTATAGAATCGATTCGTTCCGTTAAGAAATGGTTCTGGAAATCCACCAATTTCCAATAGTTTATCCAATTCTACTTCAAGATTCTCAGGATTTATAAACGTTTTAATTTCTTTTAAATCCAATGGATGTATTCTGAATTGGAAGAATCTTCCTGCTAGGGAGTCGCCAACTTTTCTATAGGTATCCAGTTTGGCGCTTCCCGTGACAAGGAGGCAAGGGGGAATCCCTTCAGTGTCATAAACTCCTTTTAACCAGGACTTCCAGTTTTTTAACTTATGAAGTTCATCAAAAATAGCAAGATCTTTTGATCGATCCCAAGATTTTTCCTGCAAGCTTAACCTGTCGTCCAGATTATCGAAATTGAAATAATCAAAATTATTATTCAGCATTTTAGATAGCGTAGTCTTTCCAGTTTGCCGCGGTCCAGTCAACAATATAATTTTTTTATCTAAATCTTCCTGAATAAATTTTGTCTGGCGCAGAAAAACAATTTGCTGGCAAAAGCAACAGAAATGAAATTAAAATAATACTTTTTTTATTTATTGCAACTCGCATTATACTAACCATTATAGGAACTTCTTCATATATACTACTGGAACAATTTCATAGTAATGAATATTACTGGCATTATTCAAAATATTTATTTCTAGATATTTGGGGTATCTGGGATAGCGGATGGTATTTAAAAATTGCAGAAAATTGGTATCCTGATTATGAAAATTTTAATTTACAT
>CAZYDL010000211.1:0-6335 GCA_964646305.1 uncultured Desulfobacula sp.
GCAGATGGAAACCATGCAGCATCTTGATATGGTACAAAAGGCAGCTGCTGAAACCATGAAAGATACAGCAAGTGTCATTGGCAATGCAGCAATAAAAGGTGCAAAAATGAGCCAGAGTATGACTGTGAATATTGAGGCCCTTGAAGAAGCTTGCCAGACCTATGAACAGGCCTTTGAAACCTATGCCATGATTTCCAAGGAGACCATTAATATAGCAAGTCAAAGTTCCAATGCCCTGGGAAAAATGAATGACCGGTTCAGGGCAAGAACAGATGCATTGACTGCAAGACGGGAAAACCAATAAATTTTGAGTTTTTAATATTGAATTAAAAAATAGTTTTACTCAATTGAAAATTAAAAACTAAGAATTAAAATTATACAGGAGATGCCATGCTTGATATTGCAACACTAAAATCTTTTAAGGAGAGATTCACTGCCATAAGAAGCCTTAAAAAAGAACAGCTTGTTTCTTTGTCACAACAAATGTCCCTGACATTAAAAGATGTGGGGCTGCATTCATTTTTTGAATACCTTGGCAAAACCTGGTTTACTAAGGATTTAAATAAATATGAAGAGACTTCAGATAATTTTAAAAACAAAAAAGGCTATTTTATTTATGAACTGACCTGCCTTTGCCTTGAAACCGGAAAAACTGTAAATTTTGAGTGGGAATTTGATGATGAACTTGAAATTTCCATGACACTTGAACGTCTCTCTTTTCGAAATTTAAAAGATGATGCTGGAGAACCCATTGATGAAGATGATCTGGATCAGATTGCTGATGATAAAGATGTCATAGTACTCAATGGAGAGAACTTCTGGTATGAAGATGACTGGGCCTCCTTATATTACCGTGGCAGCAAAGAAGAGAAGGTATACATGTATGAATTTGAAAATGAAAGTCATACAAAATATTTAACCATTGAAGAGTGGTCAGGCTCAGGCAAAGATGAATACCAGATTTTCACTTCAAGCCCCATTGATCCAAACTCCATCAGCATTATAAGCCAGGGGGATATCTAAAGTATGGTTTATAAAAGCAAACCAATCCTTACCTGTTTTATAAGCATACTATTCATGGCAGGTTTAATTGCCTTATTAACGGGATGCGGTTCAGGCCTTCCAAAAGAGCTTAAAAGCCAGGCAAAAAGCATACCTGACAAAATCAAGGCTGCACACTCCCGGGTTGACAAACAGGAAGATAAATATATAGGCCTGAAAAAATCCAAGGAATTCACAACAATTAAAAAATTTGCCATAAAAGAAAACTGGGCTGGAAAATTTGATCTTGCCCGTGATGAGCTTGATCGGACAAAAGGATTATATGATAAAAATCTTCTTCCTTTGGTCAAAAAGAACAAGCCTGAATTAGTTTCAGCTGTCCAGCAACAGATTATAAGGATAAATAAAAGCATTTTAAATGCAGAAAGCTTATCAAAATTTGCCTTCTCAAGGTTTGCATTAATAACAGATGCAATTGAGAATACAGACACTATGCAATCCCAGGCAAATCAAGATGCCAATCAAATCTTTAATATTGCCAAAAAAATCAGAACAGGTCCCTTGGCAAAGGCAAATACTGATTTTCCTGATTTAAATGATAAAATCAACACCAGGTTCGCACCTCTATTAAAACTTGAAAAAGACTCCAGGGACAATTTAATTGTGGTGACTGCTGTGTATAAAGATCACACAGCAGGATCAAATGCTGATTATGCAGCTTTTACAGATAGTGTCCTGGCACTCTCCTCCAATCTTGAAAAGATAAAAATATTTGATACAAAGTTTACCAAGGAGATGGAACAGCTGTATTTAAGCTACACAAAAATCCTCAAAGATATGAAAGAGGAGTATTTTGTGGTCATAAAAAGAGAATCCTGGAATGAAAACTCAGATTATTATAATCCCAAATTTGCCACATTTCAACGCCAGGTAAATGCAGAGGTTTATGAAGCTCTAACAGCAGATAACATGGATACGATTGCTGCCATAACAGCAGGATTTACCGGCTCAAAATTTAAAAGTAATATTGGAAATCTTTGGAAAAAACTCTCCATTAATCCTGCTGAGCAATGGCCGGGACGAAGTCATAATGCAGCATCTTTCTATGTCGAAGATTCCAGGGAAGTCTATTTTCATAAATACACACTGGAAGAGAATGGAGACACAAGGGAAACTGACTGGGAAAAGGTTGATGAAAGCTTTTATGAAACTAATTTTGAATTCCTTGGCATGGCAATACTTGCCAAGCCCTATGGTGTGTTTGAGGCTGATCGTCTTACCCAGGCAGCACCGCCCGGCATGGCCTATGTCGGAAATTCTAAATATGGAGAGTGGAAAAAAGACAATTCAGGTAACAACTTATGGTCCTGGTATGGCAAGTATGCTCTGTTTTCTACTCTCTTTTTTCCAAGACCATACTATTACCCTTATAATTCATGGAATAGCTGGAACAGCAGTTACAGGCACAACCGCCCATATTTTGGTAAAACCCAGCAGGGATTCCAGAAATTTGGCACCCAGGGTTCTTTCATAAAAAAATCTTCAAACTTTCAAAGCAGTAGTTTTGTCAAAAGCGGTGGTTTAAAACGTCAGACTGCTTCTGTCAGGGGTGCAGGAGCCAATCTTCGAGGTGGCGGCCCGAAAAGTAAAGGCAAATAACCGCCACGGGCGGTTTGTATTGCTGACTGCCCACAACAAAGCATGGAAGAATTACAAACCTTAAATTAATTCTTTAAAACAATTCAAGGAGGAAAAATGAATATAGCTGTAACTCTCGCCAATCTGGGGCAGGGACTTATTTACGTCATTATGGGGCTTTGCTTTATCTATCTTGTGAAAAAAATAGATGATTTTCGCACCAAAGATTTTGATGATGATACTCATATTGATGATGGGAATATTGCCATAGGGCTTAGAAGAGCAGGTCTGTATCTCGGGATTGCCATAGCTCTTTCAGGTGCCATGAAGGGTCCTTCACAGGGCTTTTTTATTGATATCATTCAACTGGCTATTGATGGTATTATTATTACAGGATTCATGTTTACATCCCGGTTTATCAATGATTTTATCATGCTGGGACATCTTAATAATGATAAAGAGTGCGTTAAAATATTTTTACAGCCCAATGGAAGTGAAGTTACTGGTAATACGGCTGTGGGTGTGGTGGAAGCAGGAATGTTCATTGCAACGGGATTTATTCTCAACGGCTCCATTTCAGGTGGCGGAGGAACATTTATTCAGGGTATTGCAAGTGCTATTCTCTTTTTTATTGTCGGACAGATCACTCTGTTAATTTTCGGACTTCTCTATGAATTGATTACTCCATTTAATGTAAGAGATGAAATTAAAAACAATAATCTTGCTGCAGGTATAGGGCTTGGAGGTGTGCTTATTGCCCTTGGTATTATCCTCATGGCAAGTATATCAGGGCCTTTTACAGGCTGGAGCAATGATCTTGTAAGCTTTGGCATATACGCAGTATTTGGAATTGTTATGCTCTTGATTTTCAGAAAAATTGCAGACAGAATTCTTTTACCCACAACAGATATTGCCACTGAAGTCAAAGAAGATAAAAATGTTGCAGCCCTGATTGTCATTCAAAGTGCACTGAATGCCATTGCAATTATCATAGCATTTTCTATATAAGCATATGTCGACAGGTTGTTATATAATGCAAATTTTTCATAGTTCAAGACGGAAAATAAATTTAACCACAGGTATACATGTAGTATTCCGAGGATTAAATTTATTTTCCAACGCAGAAATTGGGAAAATTAGCGTTGTATAACAGCCTGTCGAAAACACAAGCCCGGTTCAGCTTTGCATCGATACTGCTGTCTGCCTGCATGTTTGCAAGCGGTGCCTGCGGCATTATTCTTGAGTATATCCAGGCAAGCCTTGCCTCCATGATCCTTGGCAACGCCTTTGAGCAGTGGGCAATGGTCATTGGGCTCATGCTTTTCTGGATGGGCTTTGGCAGCCTTATCCAGGCACAGATCCCAAAAAAATTTCTTGTTTATGCTTTTATCTTTGTTGAAATTCTGCTTGCCCTTGCCGGCGGATTCTCTCCTACCTTAACATATATATCCTATGGCTACACTGCCCACTATGTTCTTGTTCTCTATTTTTTTGTCAGCATAATAGGGATTATGATAGGGCTTGAAATCCCTATAATTATCAGAATCAATAATGATTTTTCCAAAGAGTTATCCACAAATCTTGGAAATATCCTGAGCGCTGATTACATAGGCAGTCTCATTGGATCACTTATCTATGTTTTTATACTTTTAAGGTTTACACCCATTACAGAAGCAGCTTTTTTAACAGCCGGGATTAATTTTTCCCTGGCCTTTATCACATTTATATATTTTACCAAAACCGGGTTGATAAAAAAAAGCTTTGTCATACCTGCCATTATGATGATCACCTTTTGTGCTGTATTTTATGGATATCTCAACAATCGTCAATGGAATATAAAAATAGAACAGCCTTTATACGATGACCCCATAATCCTAAGCCAGACCACCCAATACCAGCATATTGCCATCAGTCATTACAAGCCCTTTGATGAAGTCAGGCTTTTTTTAAACGGGAATTTACAATTGTGCAGCATGGATGAACAGCGATACCATGAACCAATGGTGCATCCTGTCATGAATATTGTTCCTGTTAAATCAAGAGTTTTAATCCTTGGGGGTGGAGACGGGTGTGTCCTAAGGGAGGTTTTAAAATATGAAAAGGTCAAAGAAATTCTTCTTGTGGATCTTGATCCGGCAATGACAAAGCTTGCAAAGACCCATCCCCTATTAAAGAAAATTAATAACAATGCCTTTAAAGACAGTCGCCTTATAACCATGACAGGCAAAGGCATCACTCCTGGAATCAATAAACAATTATATATTGAAGCCCCCAAAAAAAACAGACGGACAAAACAATTTGTCACCCAGAAACTTGCAGATGTAAAGGTTATGAATGTAGATGCTGATAAATTTTTAAGTGTTATTCCAGGGTTCTGGGATGTTATTATCATTGATATGCCTGATCCATCCACACCAGAGCTTGCCAAATTGTATGCCAAAGAGTTTTATAAAAAAGTGAAACTGCATCTGTCACAGCACGGCATGATGGTTGTTCAGGCAACCAGCCCCTATCTGGCAAAAGAGAGCTTTCTCTGCATTGGAAGAACCATTCAAAGTGCCCAATTTTCTATCCTGCCCTTTCATGAGAATGTACCAAGCTTTGGAGACTGGGGATGGTATCTTGCATGGCACCCCAATATAAAAAAAGAAAAAATCCTTGAAAAAATCAAAAACCTGACAATCAATGTACCAACAAAATTCATTACTTCCCAGGTTTTTAAAAGCGAACTTGTATTTGGTAAAAATGACCTTGAAACAAGTAATCAGCAGATCAATACCATCCTGCACCCTGCTCTTTTAAACATTTACAATCATGAATCATGGCTGCTTGAATAACAACCTGCCGATCTGTTTTATATAAAAATTATGGCTGTGGCTCAATTTTTAAAACAGAATATGCCGGTTCTTCATAGGGATGTGCCTCCACAAGAGCAGCAACAGCAGTTGTGATAAATTCATCTTTTACAATCATCTCAACCCTGTATTCATCAACTTTTTCCAGCTCATTCAACTGCCCGACAAAAGGGCTGCTGCTCTTTAAGGGCCTGAACTGACCTTTGCCTTCTATCTGCCAGCAGCATTTATCATAATTTTTATATTTACCTGCCCCAGCATTAAAAAGTACCTCTTTTACATCTTCAAGATGACTTGCAGGTACATAAAAAATTAATTGAAACATTTGATTCCCAATTGTCCATTTGTCAATAATTTAACAACAATATTGCAGCATATTTCAAAACAACTACTATTTCAAGTCCTGCTCACACAACTTAAATGCTCCTGCACTATTTTGCTATAAAAACAGGGCAATCTGATTTATGGAGCACCTGGTGGGCAACACTGCCAAGAAATAATCCTGCAAAATCAGTAACTCCCCTTGAACCCATAACAATAAGATCAATTTTCTCAATCCTTACCACATCAGGTATTCTATTTCCCGGATTCCCTTCAAGAATACGAACATCAAATCTTACTTCCCCCTGTTCAAGTATTTCTATAAAAGGTTCTACAAGCTCTTCAGATATTTTATTAATTTCATTAACTGCCTGCTGAAAATAGGGTTCTGATAAAACAATGGGGAAACGTGGATGGCAGTGCAGCAGGATAATGTCAGCATCTAAAAGCCTGGCAAGCTCAATGGCATACCGGGTTGAACGGAGGGAATGTTCTGATCCATCAATGGGGTTGAGTATT
>CAZYDL010000212.1:0-6321 GCA_964646305.1 uncultured Desulfobacula sp.
AATTTACCCTGGAAAAATATCTGAAGAAATTTATTGCCCAATCCCAGAGAACACTTAACATCAAAATCCATGAACTGCCCGCATCAGAATCTTTTTCCCACCCCGATAACAACCTCAAACTTTTCTTTTTTTCATGGACAAGTGCGTCATCAAAAGGAAACGGCACCCTGATTTTCTGCTCTCTTTGCAAAAGGCTGAGCATGTTCCGGTTTTTTTCTGACTCTGCGATTTCATTAAACTCTTTTAAAGCTTTAATTTTATCCTCTTTTTCAGATCACCCTGCAGGAGATGAAATCCACTGGCAGATATTTGGTATGGAGTTTTCTACACCTGCCAGGTTTCAACTTTTAGAATTCAGCTTTAAACCAGGCTGCTATATCATTAATTTTAAGCATAAAAAAACAATCCTCACCCTTTTCAGCTGGGGGCCTGCCAGATTTTTATTGGACAATATAGATCTATCAGAATTTGCAAAAATCAGATTGCCCCAGCTTCAAGGATTTGCAAAGACAGGAACATGCAGCTTTGGCAGTTATCTTGAATGGTCATACAAGCATGGGCTATTTAAAAATGCGCAAATTATACCCTTAATAAACCGGTATAATTTTTATACTCTTTTCAGAATATCCAATAATAGCCAGAACAACAGAATTTTGGGAATCCTGATTGATGGTCCCCAAAAAAAATATAACTATGATATAATTAAAAAATCAATGCTTTATGATGTTCAAGAAAAAAAATAGTCCGTCTAAATATGATGCATTATTATGCATTCCAGAAAAAAACAGCCTTGTCAAAGAGAGCATTCTTGATTCAGGAGATATGATACTCTCCTATCAATCAGTATACAAACCATTGTTCAGAACAATTCAAAAATTTGTGCGCAAAAAACCTGATAATACATTCAAGCGTAAAATTCAATTGGATCATCTTGGAGTTGATGTCTGGTCTCTCATTGATGGTAAAAAAAATGTTAAAGCTGTTATTAAAGAGTTTGCAGGGCTTCATACCCTTAATTACAAAGAAGCTGAGATTTCTGTCACGCTTTTTTTGCGATCGCTTGGAGAGAAAGGCCTAATAGGCATCAAAGAACCTTAATTTGAATGGAGACTTGCCCATCTACTTCGTTGCTGCAAAACTTTCCAATCCTCACGTACTACAGTACACTCCGGTTGCATGTGTATACATACGCATCTCTTCGAGCTTTGCGCCTTATATATGGGCAAGTCTCAATTTAAATTTGGAGTAGTACTATATTATCTGAATAGCTGTTTCAAGATTATGTTCAATGTTAAGATATCCATCAAACCCTGCTATTTCAAAGACTTCTTTTACATAATCCTGGAGTGCGCACAGTACAATATTGCCCTCCATGCGCTTTAGATCCTTAGTAGTTTTGAGCATTACCCTGATACCTGCACTGGAAATATAATCAAGGTTTTCCAGATTTAAAATCAATTTTCTCTGACCATTTTCCAAAGCAGCATATATCAAGGTTTCAAATTCTGTAGAGGTATTGGAATCAAGGCTGCCTTTAACGCTGAATATTTCAATACCATTATTATTTTTCTGGTCTATTTCCATTATAGATATCCTTATTGTTTATTTGGAATCACAAGTTGATTTTTCTGCCTGCCCATTGTCTTTTATATATTTCTTGAGCTCAATTATATTTTTACCTTGTTTGCGTTTATATTTGCATTCATCAACAAAATGTTTGATAAAATGAACTCCAAGACCGCCTACCAATCGTTTTTCGATGGCACATTGTGTGTCCGGCTTGGATGCAGCTGTCAGATCAAAAGGTTTTCCATCGTCTTCCATGCGAATTTTCAGGGATTTATCATCACAGGACAAAGAGAGCTCAATATCATGTTCATTATCATCGTTAAATCCATGGTTCACAACATTTGTAAATAACTCTTCAAGGACCAGATGAACCTCTTTAAATTTTCGTTTGGTACAATCAACGGAAGAGGACATTTTTAAAACAGCCTTTTTAATCTTGCCCAGATCAATTAATCGATTCTTCAATTTTATGGATAAATTAATTTTTCCCATGCTCCTATGGTACATCTATATTAAACTTATGCCAAGAAGATTTAATAAATCCTCACTCTTATTTGATTCAAATTCCATAATACATTTTTTCTCTGCCTGTGAAACTCTCTGCCCTATAGACTTCATAATTTTTAATGGTATATCTGGAAACTGATCAACGATCTTGGAAAATGCATCCCTGGTCATTACCATACAATATGTTTCCTCCATTGCAATAAGAGAGAATTGTTTTACCATTGGTGTCATAAGAGACAAGATACCAAAATAATTCTCTTCTTTATATTCACGTATAAGATATTCCTGATCTTCTTTGACCAGCACAAGCTTTGCTTTTCCCGATAAAAGGTAATAGGAGCTGCCATCATCGTCGCCCTGATGAAAAATAGGATCTCCAGCTTTATAAAATCGCCTTTTACAAAGAAGAGCAAAAAGTTTTATTCCTTCAATGGGAATCTGGGAAAAGAAATCAATCTGTCTGAAAATATTTAGATTGGCTGCAAATTCGCTTTTCTCTCCTGAATCATTTATGTTCATGTGCGAGTTCATAAAAATACCCTTTTTTCTCCATTAATTCATCATATGTTCCTAACTCAACAATTTTACCTGCCTTTAAAAAAGCGACCCTGTCATAATCTTTTACAATATCAAGCCTGTGCACGACTGCGATTACAGTACTTTTGCCTTTCCAAAAACGGGAAAGGTCACTCTGTATTCTTTTTTTGGGACTTATTATCAAGAGCAGAAGTTGCCTCATCAAGAATCATGATTGAAGGAGATTTCAAAAAAGTCCTTGCTATGGCAAGCTTCTGCTGCTGTCCTCCGGACAGATTATTGCCACGTGTGCCCACCTGGAAATTCATACCGATTTCAATCATTTTTTCAAGGAAATCCTCGCCAATTAAAAGAGCAATCATAAATTGATTTATTTTTTCCTGCTCTCCTGGATTAGTTGTTTTTACTATACCAAATAAAATATTATTAAATATGGTTTGTGAATGGATATATTGATCATTTCTGAAAAAGGCTATGGCATTGGGATCTTTTTGCAAAATTTTCTCCCGAAACAGATATCTTCCTTCAAGAATCAAATTTGTTAAAAACTCAGGTATTACTGCGATTGTGTGTTTCCCAGGAGAAAAGCGCAAAGCAAGTTCCAAAAGGCCTGTTTTCTGTTCCTTGTCTATCTGATGAAGTTTTTTGTTTTTGATCTTAATAACAATATCTTCATACAGATCAAATTCTTCAGGTTTTATTGGGCTTTGCTCAAAAAATATTTTATCATGCTTGATATTTTTTAAAATATCCACAGTCTGATCAGCAATTTCCTTTCCAAGGGATAAAAGAGGTCTTGTAAGATCTGCATCATCCATGAATTTTAAGAAAAATTGGCTTTTGACCAGTTTGTGATTTTTAAATTCTTCTGCAACCGGAGCTCCAAAAATTATATTATCTGCTATACTTGCATAGGAAAGAAATTGGCCTTCATCAAAAAATTCAACCCTGTCGCCAAGAGAATCTCCAAATTCATTCTGGAAATTTTCCCTCATGCGGACAATGACAGGAATAAGCTCTTCAGCATTCTTATCAACAATGGTAGTCAAACCAAATCTTAGAACATCCACAAACAATCCAGACTGCTGCAGGACATGGACAAGATCGTCAAGCTCAGGTTTACAGTCTCCCTCCTGCACACATAGTTCACCATGGAGTGCTGTATAGGAATACATTAAATTTTCTTTGATGGTACCATCAAAGATAAACGGGGACTGGGAAACAAGCCCGATATTTTTTGTCATGTCTGCCTTGGTCAGCTTGGCTATTTCCCGGTTTCCAATGCTTGCATGGCCGGATGTATAATCATAAAGCTGAGCCAGACACAGGGCAAGCGAACTTTTCCCGCTTCCTGAAAACCCCACAAGTGCTATCTGTTCGCCCGCAGCAATATTAAGATTGATATTATTGAGTAACTTGACTCCTTCCTTAGTTTCCAATGTCATATTTTCTACATTAATGGATACATCAAGTGCATATGGTTCTCTATTTTCAGGTGTCAGCTCATGCTTGATTTCAACATCAAAATAATTCATGGTTTTATAATAATTTATGGAGCCATCCTGATAAACCTGGTAGAATTCAATAAGTTCCTTCCATGGGTCATATAATTTTTCCTGAGCCGATAAAAAGGCTACCAGAGCACCCAGCCCCAGTTGACCATGAATGGCAAGATATCCACCAACAATAAAAATCAGGAAAGGTCCCATATTAACAAAAAAATTGCTGGTGACTTTAATGGCAAATTTATAAATACTCCATTTTATTCGAATCCTTTTCAAAGAATCAACAATGCTGTCAAATTTATTATTTTCAATTTCAAAGGCGCCATTGGCCTGAACTTCATGAATTCCTGAAATAGATTCGACAATTTTGGAAGAGAGTTGCCTGGAAGTATTTACCCTTTTTTTATTATCCCTGTTAACACGTTTTTGAAGGAGCGGAATAATATATAGCATTACAGGATATAAAGAGAATGAAAGAACAGCCAGGACAGGATTTAACACAAAAAGATATCCAAAAAAAGCCAGAAGAGTAACAATATTGGTCAGGGGTACTGCAATTGCCATCCCAACAAAATTACCTGGAATAGTAAGCTCATTAATTAAAGAATTCACAACAGTCCCGGGCTGGGTATTGCGAAAAAAGCTCAATGGCATATTTAAAATATGATGGTATAATTGCTTTCGCATCTCAGCTGTGGCTTTTTGACTTATCTTGGTTTGAATAATGTTAATAATGAGTTTAAATAAAGAATAAAACACCACCGCTCCAAGATATATACCGCAATAAATTATTAAAAGATCTACTTTGCGCAGATTAATAGCCTCATTGACAATACGCTTTTGCATTTCAAGGGGAACAACTCTTATGGCAACAGCCAATAGAATAATTGCCACAAGCAAAACCTGAAGTTTTGCATTCCCTTCAAAAATCCAGGCTGTAAGGGGCTTTTTTACAATGGGCAGGTCCAGGTAATCTGTTTTTCTTTTAAAAATCATTTTATTTTATTGAATTTTCCCTGTATCCTTTAAAGAAGTATCCTTTAAAGAAATTTTACAATGACAATAGTAATATCACCTCCATGGCCGTTAAACCAGCATTAAAATAAAACTTTTATTGACTTGATTTCCATCTTTAAATAAACTGCCACGGGCAGATTTGGTTCGTAGACCATCTCGACCCACAGCAAGGTCACACGCAAAATATGGACATCAATACCCTGAAGGGCAGATACTGATAAATCTGCAATGACTTTCATATAAAAAGTAATGGAATTTGAAAAATTTTAACTTATTTTGATTAGATTTATCTCAAGCTGACAGGAAATTAGAAAGTGAATAGAAAAATTGCAGCAATTGGTGACAGCCACTCTCTTAGATGTTTTGAAAACCATCTATCCATTGCTGATTCAAAAACATATTTCAAATATAATAAACTTGATGGTAAAACAGCTTTTAATCTTGAACGCCACCATAAAAAAGTCAGAAAAATTATTACTCCACTTAAAGATAAACACATAATTTTTGTCTTTGGAGAGGTAGATGTAAGAATACATGTAAAGCTTAAACATGTTCAATCGGGAACTTCCATAAAAATACTGCTTGAAAATACTGCTAAAAGATACACTGACTATGTGGCAAAATTAAGAGATGATGGATTTGATATTCATGTGTTTAATGTTGTCCCCACAGGAGATTTTTTTGGCAAACAATTTGAAAAATGGAAAAACAACCTGCACTACCCCTTTTATACAAGCTTTGAAGAGAGGCAGATGTACACACAAATCCTCAATACCCAATTAAGTATTTGCTGCACCAGTAAAAATATCCCCTTTATTGATGTTTATGATCACCTTGTTGATGATCAGGGGTGCAGAAAAAAAGAACTTGTTTATGATTTCTCCCATATCAACTCCAAAACAGCTGATATTGTGATGGCAAACTATTGTTTTACCAATAACCTTAAAAATATTATTTAAACAAACCAGCCTGAAACCGAGAAAAGTTTATTCTTGACCTGTTTAACACAAAATGATATAAGTTGCGGGTTAATTTCGGAGGAGTGACTGAGTGGCCGAAAGTGGCGGTCTTGAAAACCGTTGAGCCGAGAGGCTCCGTGGGTTCGAATCCTACCTCCTCCGCCATTTACTGAAACGGAGAAATGGCCGAGTGGCTGAAGGCGCTCGCCTGCTAAGCGAGTATAGGT
>CAZYDL010000213.1:0-6318 GCA_964646305.1 uncultured Desulfobacula sp.
CCCCAGCTTCTGGCGTTTTTGTTTCTGGTTCCTCGCTGACAGCTTTTTTCGGCTCTTCAACTGTTTGTTCAGCCTTCTTAGCATCAATCTGCTCTTGAATATTGTTTCTCAATATCTCACCAAAGGAGGAAGTAGCAGGTTTCATATCTTTTGCAAATTTTTCAAATGATTTATCATCATCGTCGTCTTCAAGGCGTTTAATAGAAAGTCCGATACGCCTTTCATCGCTGTTGATATTCATTACTTTTGCAGTTATGGTTTCACCAACTTTATAATTATCTTTTGGATTTTTCACATTTTCTTTACTGATTTCAGAAACATGAATGAGTCCTTCAATACCCTCTTCAAGCTCAACAAAAACACCAAAATCAGTTAAATTTGTGATAACCCCGGATATCTCCTTGCCAACTTCGTAGCGCTGGCTTACAGATTCCCATGGATCTGCCTGGGTTTGTTTAATTCCAAGTGAAAATCTCTCATTTCCTTTGTCAATATCAAGAACAACAGCCTGAATAGTTTCATTCTTCTTATAGACTTCAGAAGGGTGTTTAATTCTTTTTGTCCAGGAAATATCTGAAATATGTACAAGCCCATCAATGTCATCATCAATTCCAATGAAAAGACCAAATTCAGTAATATTTTTGATCTTGCCTTCAATAATGGTCCCAACAGGATATTTTTGAGAGATAACTTCCCATGGATTTTCCACAGTCTGCTTGATTCCAAGGGAGATTCTTCTATTATCCGGTTTTAGATCAAGGACAACAGCTTCAATGATTTCACCGACTGTTACCATCTGGGAAGGATGACGTATTTTTCTTGTCCAGGACATTTCCGAAACATGGATCAATCCTTCAACACCCTCTTCTAGTTCAATAAATGCTCCATAATCTGTAAGGCTGACAACCTTACCTGAGATTTTTGATCCAACAGCATATTTTTCACCGGCTGTTGTCCAGGGATCTGGAGTTAATTGTTTCATGCCAAGGGAAACTCGCTCTTTTTCAAGATCAAAAGAGAGTATTTTAACATTAATAGTATCGCTAATATTAAAAAGTTCTGAAGGATGTTTAACCCTTCCCCAGGAAATATCAGTAATATGCAGCAGTCCATCAACACCGCCAAGATCAACAAATACACCATATTCAGTTATATTTTTGACAATACCTTCCATGACCTTGCCATCTTCAATGGATTCAAGGGTAGAACTTCTAAGTTCATCGCGTTCTGCTTCAAGGAGCACTCTTCTTGAAAGAACGATATTATTTCTTTTTTTATTATATTTAAGAATCTTGAATGTATAGGTTTTATTAACCATTTCATCCATATTACGTATGGGTCTCAGATCTGCCTGGGAACCTGGCAGAAAAGCCAGTAAGCCGATATCAACAGAAAAACCACCTTTAACCCGGCTTGTAATTTCGCCTTCAATGGTTGTGTCTGCATCATAAATTTCTTTAATTGCATCCCAGACTTTAACTTTTTTCGCTTTTTCATGGGATAAAAGGACTGTCTCCTCTTCTTCATCCCACACTTCAATCATTACCTCAAATTCATCACCGATATTGACATCAACATTGCCTTCTTCATCAATGAATTCCTGAATGGAAATCTGCCCTTCAGATTTATATCCAACATCCACAAGAACCATATCCCTTGCAACGGAGATAACAGTTCCGGTTACGACCTGTCCCTCTTCAAATTTTTTCAGACTGGACTCATAAATGCCCAAAAGCTCTTCCATTGATGCGTCTTCGTCATCTTCAATCTCAGGCATGGAATCTTTTTCTTCACCATCAATTTCAGGCATGGAATCTTCTTTTTCTTCACCTTCAATATCAGGCATGGAATCTTCATTCTCTTCGCCTTGAATATCAGGCGTGGAATCTTCATTTTCTTCTTTAATTTCAGTATTCATTGTTTGATTTTCGTTTTCTTCAGTAATGTCATTCATTAATATTAATCTCCCTTAGTCATTTTTTTGTACCAGCCATAGCAATAGTACGGCTAAGTGCAATTTTTCTTTTTAACAAATAAAAACAGGAAAATCAATAAAATTGTTACTTTTTCAAGCTTTTTGTATAATTTTCAACATTTTTTCAACGACTTGCTCAATATTTAAAAAAGTAGAGTCAATTTTAATGGCATCATGGGCGGGTTTTAAAGGTGCGGTCTGCCTTTGGGAGTCGTTATCATCCCTTGTCTGCATATCCTGCTCAACACTATTGATATTTTTTACTGCTTCCGGCATTTCATCATATCGTCTTTTAGCACGGACACTAAGATCAGCAAAAAGGTAAAATTTGTATTCAGCTTCAGGAAAAACCACAGTTCCCATATCCCTGCCTTCAAAAACAGCATCCTGTTTTTTTGCAATTTTCCTTTGGATATCAAGCAGTGTGGAACGCACCTGGGGTTTAGCTGAAGTTGAAGACGCAAGCATTGATATTTCAGGTGTTCTAATGAACTTATTGATATCACGACCCGATGACATCAAAACAAGAGAATTGTTTTTCATGGTATAATCTAGATCAAGGCTTTTAAGAAAAATTTCAAGGGCATCATTATTTTCCCAGTTAATATTCTGTTTTTTTATTTCAAAGGCAACTGCCCTGTAAAGAGCGCCTGTATCAACATAAACAATACCAAGTTTTTGTGATAAAAGTTTACTGATAGTAGTTTTTCCTGCACCGGCAGGGCCATCAATTGTGATTATCCTTGTTGTCATGATAAAAATCCTTAATTTCTAAACTCTTTTAAGAACAATTTTAAGCGCCTTAAGAAAAGCAATATTTTCTTTTTTAGTACCTGTATTAACCCGCAAAAATGTGTCAAATTCGTAGGATTCCATGGATCTGACAATAACACCAAGCTGCAGCATCTCTTGAAAAACTTTTCTGGCATCTGATTTCAGATCCAGCATAAAAAAATTAGATTGTGTAGGCAGGTACTCAATACCCATTGCATCAAGTTCTTTAAACATAAAATCAAGACTCTCATGGGTGGATTTAATACTTGTCTTTAAAAAGGCTTCATCATCAAGTGCAGCCACAGCGGCGACCTGTGCAAGGGAATTAACATTAAAAGGCTGTCTTATTTTATTTAAAATCCCGGCAATCTGAATATCCATAATTCCATACCCGACTCTAAATCCTGCAAGTCCATAAGCTTTTGAAAATGTTCTTAAAGAGACAATTCTTGGGTCATAGAGAGGGTTTTTCAAGGAGTTATAAACTTGATCACTCCGGACAAACTCAATATATGCTTCATCAACTACAATAATAACATCATCCGGGACTTTTTGTGCAAAATCATTGAACTCATCAAAGCCAATTGTTGACCCTGTAGGGTTAAAGGGGTTGGTAATAAAAATCAACCTGGTTTTTGGTGTTATTTTTTCCACAAGGCCTTGAAGATTAGTTGAAAAATCATTTAAAGGCACCATCACAGGCACACCTTTGGCAGTTCTTACACTGATTTCATACATTAAGAATGAAGGCAGCGGCATTAAGGCTTCATCCCCCTCATTTAAAAACCCATGGCACAAAAGTGCAATAATATCATCTGAGCCATTTCCAAGGACGATATTTTCCCTTGATACATTAAATTTTTGAGACAGCTTGCTATTTAACGCATGGGCACCAGATTCAGGATACCTGTTCATATTTTTCATGGCTTTTAGCACTGCATCATTCACCATTGAAGAAAAGCCCAGTGGATTTTCATTTGATGCAAGTTTTATTACATTTTCAAGCTGGTATTGCCTGGCTACCTCTTTGAGAGGCCTGCCCGGCTCATATGCTTGAATATTTTCAATATACCTGTTGATTTTAAATTTCATAAAATTATTATTCTCTTTATTTCGTTTGAAAAGAATATATCTAATTAGGATTTGGAATTTTGTCAATGAGTATGCTACAATCCTTGAATATTTGTCACAAGGCAGGTATATAAAAACACGACTTTAAAAATTTGATATACCACCCAGGAACGGGTTGTTAATTTAAAATTATTATAACAATTAAAAAATTCTATGAAAGCACAAATAACACTCGGGCTTGAAAACCTGATTATTGACCCACCTGATTATCTTAAATCAAAGCGACTGGGATTGCTGTCCAATCCTGCATCTGTTGACAGCCTGTTCAATCATGCTTCAACACTTATTCACAAAAATTTTCCAGGACAGTTAAAAGCCCTGTTTTCACCACAGCACGGATTTTATGCAGAAAAACAGGATAATATGATTGAATCTAATCATTTTATGGAGCCGCAATTAAATATTCCAGTTTACAGTCTTTATTCTAAAACAAGAATTCCAACCCGTGAAATGTTTGCAGATATTGATGTCTTGCTTATTGATATCCAGGACGTGGGAACAAGGGTTTATACATTTATTTACACTGTATCCTACTGCCTTGAACTTGCGGCGAAATTAAATAAAAAAGTAGTTATTCTGGACCGCCCTAATCCCATTGGAGGCAATCAGGTAGAAGGCAATATTCTGTCAACAGAGTATACTTCGTTTGTGGGAAGATTTCCAATTCCCATGCGCCATGGCCTGACCATTGGAGAAATCTCACTATTTTTTAACAAAGAATTTAATCTTGGATGTGATCTTGAAATCATCCCAATGTCAGGCTGGAAAAGAAAAATGTACTGGCAGGATACTGGTCGTGCATGGACATCCCCTTCTCCAAATTTACCAACACCTCTTTCTTGCATGGTTTACCCTGGACAGGTAATCTTTGAGGGAACAAACATATCTGAAGGCCGTGGTACTGCCCTGCCCTTTGAACAATTTGGAGCTCCTTTCCTAAATATTGAAAAAATCAAACCCAGGGCAGATGAACTTATACAAGGAGCTATTTTGCGACCTGTTAATTTTGAACCCACATCGGGCAAATGGCAAAATAAGGTCTGCAGAGGATTTCAAATTCATATAACCAGCAAAGAAGATTTCGAGCCCTATCTTAATTCTTTGATTTTGATGCAATTAATTGCACAATATAATAAAGCAGACTTCCAATTAAAACCTCCCCCATATGAATATGAATATGAAAAAATGCCCATGGACTTGATTCTTGGCAGTAAAACCATTAGAAAAAAAATAATGAATTTAGAAAACCTGATATCACTTTCCAAACAATGGAATAAGAGCCTTAAAAATTACAAATCTCTCTGCCAAGGATATTATTTATATGAATAAGGAAAACCAAGATAATAACTGGAAAAGAATGAGTTTTAAGGGCAATAAAGTCTGGGCACAGACAGATGGTAAAAACAAACTTGTCCAGGAAAAAGATAAGGTTTTGATAAAGTACAATTTAAAACAGGATTATGAATATAAAGTCAAATATGAAAGTTTAAAACCAGAGGATCAGGCGATTCCTGCAAAAAAAAAGACACTAAAAAATAAAGATTCAAAAAGCACATCCAATCAAAGCATACCTGAACTAGAGCCTGGAGCAGATCTTCCTGAAAATTGCATTAGAATTTATACAGACGGGGCATCATCGGGCAATCCAGGTCCTTCAGGCATAGGAATCCTTTTAATTTATGGCGAAAAGAGAAAGGAAATCTCACAATATATTGGTCAGGGTACTAATAATATTGCAGAATTAACTGCAATTAAAGTGGCACTTGAAGAATTAAAACGCAATGATCTGCCTGTTTATATTTTCTCAGATTCAAGTTATTCCATTGGACTTTTAACAAAGGGATGGAAACCCAAAAAAAATCAAACTCTTGTTTTTGAAATTCGCAAACTATTAAAAAATTTTAATGATATCTCTTTTATTAAGGTAAAAGGCCATGCAGGCATTAAAGAGAATGAAGTAGCAGATTTTCTTGCTACCTCTGCCATAAAAAAAGGTCAGGAATAATTCCCTGACCCTGTTATTTTTTAAATACTTAATTATGTATTTATTTTTCTTTTTTTAGATCATCAATCTCTTTTTCAAGCTCTGCAATTTTAGTTTTGTCACCACTTGATGCAGGAGCAGGAGCGTCAGAGCCTTCATCTTTTTTCCAGGTATCTTTTAGTTCATCAAATCCAAGATATAAAGCACGCCCACCACCAAGAAGAAGGACGGGTGGAATACTTCCTGCCAGCAAAATTAAAAATTGATTAAACCATACTGCCAGACCAACCACACCGAGAAGAACTGCAATAGCTCCTCCAATTAACGTTTTCATAAATAAATCCTCCTGAAATTTAGTTTAAAATATAGTTTATTCTTTTTATAGCAAATTAGATAATTTTAACTTAGAATAAAAAAAATAACATATGGATTTTTTTTTATCAAGACTAATTTA
>CAZYDL010000214.1:0-6313 GCA_964646305.1 uncultured Desulfobacula sp.
TTGTATATGTATCTGCAACACCTGCTGATTATGAGATGGAAATGGCAAATGGCAAAATAGCCGAACAGATTGTAAGGCCCACAGGACTTCTTGATCCAAAAGTTGAGACCCGCAGTGCCAAAGCCCAGGTTGATGATCTCTATGAAGAGATCATGAAAAGAGTTGAAGCAAAAGAGCGGGTACTTGTAACTACCTTGACCAAACGAATGGCAGAAGACTTGACTGATTATTACACTGATCTTGGTGTAAGGGTAAAATATCTTCATTCAGATATAGGTACTGTGGAGAGAATCGATATTATCCAGGACCTTAGAAAAGGCTTGTTTGATGTGCTCATCGGGATTAATTTATTGCGCGAAGGCCTTGATATCCCGGAAGTTTCCCTTGTGGCCATCCTTGATGCAGACAAGGAAGGTTTTTTAAGGTCGTTTCGCTCTTTTATTCAAATTTTCGGCAGGGCTTCCAGAAATGTTTATGGCAGGGTGATAATGTATGCAGACAAAAACACAGCTTCCATGAAAAAAGCTGTTTTTGAGACTGAAAGACGGCAGGAAATTCAAAAAGCATATAATAAAAAACATAATATTGTGCCCACAACCATACAGAAAAGTATTAATATATTTGATTACTCTGCAAGGGAAGTTGAGCCTCTCCATGAAGGATCTGTAAATGAAGAGATCAAAAAATATAAAGATCAGGAATTAAACCTTGAGGACATTGTTAAAGACCTTGAATATAAGATGAAAATTGCAGCTGAAAACCTTGAATTTGAACAAGCTGCAGAGTACAGGGATAAGATAAGGCAACTCATGGATATCCAGAAATTTTAAGTTTTTAATTTTAAATTTAAGGATAAGAGCAAAATTTAACAGGGCAAAACTTTTCAACTAAATTTATAATTGAGCATTAAAAAAGATGTCAGATTCAGATTCAATAATGGAAAAATACAGGCATGCGCCCAGCAATCCTGGTGTTTATCTCATGAAAAATGCCAAAGGTAAAACCATCTATGTGGGCAAAGCCAAAAATCTTAAAAAAAGGCTTTCATCCTATTTTGTAAAAAAGGAGAATCACGATGCAAAAACCGCAGCTTTAATAGAAACAATAAAAGATTTTAAAATCATTATCACATTTTCTGACCATGAAGCCTTTATCTTAGAATCCAATCTGATAAAGGAGCACAATCCAAAATATAATGTTATTTTAAAGGATGGGAAAAATTATCCCCTGCTCAGGATTGATATGCACAAAGCCTATCCAGCCATTGAAAAGGTAAGAAAAATAAAAAATGATAAAGCCTTTTATTTTGGCCCATATTCGTCGGCCAGAAGTGTAAACAGGACTTTAAAGCAGATTCAAAAAATATTTAAATTAAGACAGTGCAAAGATACCCAGTTTAAAAATCGCTCACGACCCTGCCTGAATTTTCAGATCAAGGCATGCCTTGGACTCTGCTGCAATGATATCCCGGAAATAGAATATAAAAAAAGGGTTCAGGATGCTGTTTTGTTTTTAAGGGGCAGATCCGGCTCCATAATAAAAAAATTAAATATCAGCATGAAAGAGCACTCTTTATCATTGGAGTATGAAAAAGCTGCCGAAGTGCGGGATACAATATCTGCCATTAAAAATATCATGGAAAAACAGGTTGTTGTTAGCCCTGATATGAAAGACAGAGATATTATTGCATGCACGGCAAAAAAGGGCAGGGCAGTGGTCATTGTGATGATTGTGCGTTCAGGCTCTTTGATTGACACTGCCCATTATCACTTTGAGCTGGGCTTGAAAAAACAGGATGAAATTTTATCAGCATTTTTAATTCAATATTATAAGACCCACCATTTTTTGCCTGATTTTATTCTTTTAAATCAGGATATTGAAAATAAAGACTCCCTTGAAGAAAAATTTACCAGGCAGAAACAGAAAAAAGTAAAAATCAATATCCCTGTCCGGGGAGAAAAAAAGCGTCTTGTTAAAATGGCAGATATCAATGCTGCAAAGGAGTTGGAAAAGAGGCTGCTTAAAGAGGAAGTCCGGCAGGCATCCATTGTCATGCTCAAGGAATTGCTGAAAATGAAAAATTTGCCGTCGCGCATTGAATGCTTTGATAATTCCAACCTTTCAGGGCAGGACCCTGTCTCTTCCATGGTTGTTTTTAAAGATGGAAGACCATATAAAAAAGCCTATCGAAAATTTATTATTAAAGGATTGGATTTCCAGGATGATTATGCCTATATGTACCAGGTGCTGGAAAGGCGTTTTTCAAAAAATCCCGATGAAATGCCATATCCAGATCTTCTTGTTGTTGACGGCGGCAAGGGCCAGCTTTCCATGGCAATGGCGGTTGTAAGGCAATTAAATATTGAAAACAGATTCCTGGTTGCAGGCCTTGCCAAAAAAAATGAAGCAAAGGGTGAAGAATTTGATAAAATATATATTCCAGGTCGTTCCAACCCTTTAAATACCAATCAGGCAAGAAAAGCATTATACCTGTTGCAGCAGGTCAGGGATGAAGCCCACAGGTTTGCCATTGCATTCCAGAGACAACGCCGTGAAAAAAGAGCAGGGCTTTCAGGACTTGATGCAATTGCTGGCATTGGTCCAAAAAAGAGAAAATTATTATTAAGGCATTTCAAGGGTGTAAGTCATCTTAAAACAGCATCATTAGATGAAATTACAGCCTTGCCAGGGATTAATAAAACACTGGCTCAAACAATTATAGACACATTGCATGGTAATTAATTATATACAAGATGGAAATAGATTGGAGAACAAACAATTATGAATTTAATATTTATACTTTTAAGTGTGGTATCAATTTGGAGCATTGCAGTTATTACGCCCGGACCCAATTTTTTTATTACTGCACAAACAGCGGTTAAGCACTCGCGCAGAGCTGGAATATCTGTTGTTCTCGGAACTTGTACTGGAACAATTATCTGGTCAATTGCAGGGTATTTCGGCATTGCATATCTTTTTATTGCAGCACCCTGGATTTATACTAGTTTAAAAATAGCAGGAGGAAGCTATATCATCTACCTTGGAATTGTGCTGATCATAAGTTCATTTAGATCCAAAGCTAAATTGGAGATCCCCAAGGAGAATTTTCAAAGTAATTTTTTAAACTGGCGGAAAGGATTAATAACAAATCTTTCTAATCCCAAAACAGCCATGTTTATCACAAGCCTATTTGCATCAGTGTTACCAAAAGAGCCTACAATATTTATTGGTATATCAATTGTAACGATAATGGTTGTAATATCCCTGATATGGTATCTTTTTGTTGTTTTCTTATTTTCATCAAATAAAGTCAGTGGCTATTATGGCAGGATGCAGAAATGGCTGGAAGGTTTTGCCGGCATTATTTTTATAGCTTTTGGAGCAAAACTGGTTTTTGGTAATAAATAAGTCCATCAATTCCATATAAGCGTTTTATCCAGGTTTTATCTTTACACTTTAGCTGGTATTGGTTAATACATGGCGCAGAATAAAAAATATTTTTTGGAGAATAAGCATGACTGATTCAATTGATGATAATAATGGGTTAGAAGATACAGAAGAGATGAGCTTTGCAGAGCTTTTTGAGTCATATGATTCAAAAATAGGCGAGGAATTAAATGATGGTGATATGGTTGAAGGCGAGATCATTTCCATTGGTGAGGCAAGGGTATATGTTGATACTGGTACTAAAAGTGATGGTGTTGTGGAAAAAATAGAACTTGTTGATGAAAATGGTGAATTTTCATTTAAAGTTGGCGATATTGTAAAACTTTATGTTGTTTCATCAAGCGAGAGTGAAATTATTTTATCCAAGGCCATCTCCGGAACTGGCAAGGCAAATATGCTCAAGGATGCCTCCTTGAACAGGACACCTGTTGAAGGCAAGGTAACAGGAGTGATCAAAGGCGGTTTCAGTGTGGATATTCTTGGTAAAAGAGCTTTCTGCCCTGTAAGTCAGATGGATGTAAAATATGTTGAAATTCAGGAAGATTATGTGGGACAGGCATTTCATTTTTTGATTACAAGATTTGAAGAAGGTGGAAGAAATATTGTTGTATCAAGGCGGGATCTGCTCAATGAAGAGATAAAAGAACAGCAAAAAATATTTTTTGATAAAGTAAAAGAGGGTGATATTGTTCAGGGTGTTGTTATAAAATTGATGTCCTATGGAGCTTTTATCGAATTAACTCCCGGAGTTGAGGGCATGGCACATATTTCAGAACTTTCATGGTCACATCTTGAAAAGCCGGAAGAAGTTGTTCAGCCCGGGGACAATGTAAATGTAAAATTGTTGAAAATTGAATCATCAAAAGAGTCCAATAATCTGAAAATTTCTCTTTCCATGAAACAGACCTCTTCCAATCCCTGGGACAGCCTTTCAGCAACTTTTAATACCGGGGATCAAGTTACAGGAAAGGTTGTAAGACTGACTTCCTTTGGTGCCTTTGTGGAGATTGCTCCGGGTGTGGACGGCCTGGTTCATATCAGCGAAATGAGTCATACAAAAAGGGTACTCAGACCCGAAGATGTTGTCCAGAAAGATGAAATGGTCCAGGTGGTGATAAAATCCATAGATATGGACTCCAAGAGAATTTCATTGAGTATTAAAGATGCTCTCGGCGATCCATGGACAGGTGTTTCCACTAAATATGAAATCAATTCCATTGTTCAAGGAGTAGTTGAAAAAAAAGAGCAGTTTGGCCTTTTTATAAATCTTGAACCAGGTGTTACAGGATTGATGCCGGCATCCAATATTAAAAGTGCAGCAAAATCCCAGGATTATGATAAATTAAGACCGGGAGATTCTGTCTCTATCATGATCCAGGCAGTTGATGAAGATCAAAGAAGAATAACATTGACTTCGCCGGATCAAAAAGAGGGAGATAACTGGAAACAATTTGCAGATAGTAAAAAATCTCAATCTCTGGGAACCATGGGTGACTTACTGCGTAAAGCCATGGAAAAGAAGAAATAAACTATTGCGCTTAAAGAATTGCTAGCCCATTGCAAAAATGGCGTACTGCTTTGTGCAATGGGCGTGCATTTGCATGCTATGCAGCGACTTTATCAGTAAAACAGTTTGAGATATCGCTGGAAAATGTATTTTTTATTTCGCTTATTGCCGGTATATTCAATAATAAGATTTTCATTTTCTAAGGTATTTAATACATTTCTAATTGTTCTTTGATTCATTGACAGGAATTTTTCAATTTCTTTTACATTCAATGCTGGTTTTTGGTAAAAGAGTTCTAAAATTTTATTTGCATTCTCAGCCCTGCCTCCAAGACTAATAATAAAACTATCTGTTTCTTTTTTTAGTTCCAAAATTAAAAGAAAAGTTTTTTTTCCATCATCTGCAATGTCAATAATTGCATTTAAGAAAAATTTTACCCAATGGGAAATGTCATTTGCCATCCTGACTCTTGATAGAGCATCATAATAAGAATATCTATGTTTTTCAAAAAAACTGGAAAGGTATAATGATGGTTTCTTCAAGAGTGAAAAACCAATTAGATAAAGGGTAATCAATAAACGCCCGACTCTTCCATTTCCATCTAAGTATGGATGTATGGTCACAAACTGATAATGAGCAATCGCTATTTTGATCAAATGAGGTACATTTATGGCATTGTTATGTAAAAATAATTCAAGGTCACCCATCAGGTCGGGAATCTCAGTATGGTGTGGTGGAATAAAAAATGCATCAGATAAATTAGAACCTCCAATCCAGTTTTGGCTTGTTCTAAAATTCCCCGGTGATTTATGCTCACCTCTCACACCCTGCATTAAAATTTCGTGTGTTTCGTTTAATAAGCGGTTTGAAATGGGCAATTTTTCAAGTCTATTAATAGCGTAGCTCATTGCATTAATATAATTTTGGACTTCCTGCCAATCATCTCGCTTTTCAAGTGCAATATCTTTTTCTGGAAGCAGTGCCTCATCTAAATTTGTTTGAGTTCCTTCTATTTTACTGGAATTATTGGCTTCCTTGATAATATGCATTTGAATAAAAAGATCTATATTGGGCACAATAAGTGTGAAAGCGTTTAATTCACCCAGTTTTCGTGTTGCTTTTTCCAGTAAAACATTTAAAATCGGGTCATCCCAAATCCATGTCATATTAATTTTTTCTGGAGAAAAACTCTTATATTGATATTGTTGTTTATAAGTTCCAGCTTTAAATTTACTAAAATTCATTATTCTATCAATCAATTTTCCGTTAATATTGTTATACGGAAATATAGCTTAATTTTTTTCCTTATGCAAATTGTTTCGGAAAATTAGCCAAAAAATTTTCTACATAGCATTGTTT
>CAZYDL010000215.1:0-6234 GCA_964646305.1 uncultured Desulfobacula sp.
ACATGGCAATATCAATTTCAAAACCAGGAGATATAATCATAGTTGCCGGTAAAGGCCATGAAACCTATCAGATCACAAATAACGGGACCATCCATTTTGATGATAAAGAAGAGCTTGAAAAAGCTGTCATTAAAATTGCTGAAAAATTCAAACCCATTGCGTGGGAGATAAATGATCTGATAAAGGCATTGGATTGTGACCCAATTATTTCAGAAATTGAAAAAAATTATACATTTACAAAGATTGGGACAGATTCAAGGACCATACAAAAAAATCATCTATTCCTTGCACTTAAGGGAGAAAACTTTGATGGCCACACTTTTATCAGAGATCTCATTGCCAAAGGTGTAAAAGGTTTTATAACTCAAAAAGGTTATCTTAACACTCTTGATAAAAATGCCAGAAAACAATTCCAGAAAAATAATTTAATCATTTTTGAGACCCAAAACACCTTGACAGCCCTTGGAAAACTTGCACAATATCAAAGGCATAGAGCAGAGGTAAAAGTACTTGCCATCACAGGGTCTAGCGGTAAAACAACAACAAGAAAAATCGCAGAAAAAATCTTTAACACCCAATTTCACACCCTTGCAACAAAGGGCAATTTCAATAATGAAATCGGCCTGCCTTTAACTCTTTTAAACCTGAGTGCTTCCCATGAATGGGCAATAGTTGAAATGGGTATGAACCATGCCGGCGAAATATCAAGGCTGAGTCAAATCGCCTGTCCTGATATTGCCATGGTGACCAATACAGCGGGAGTCCACCTTGAAGGACTTGGTTCTGTAAACAATGTTGCCAGGGCCAAAGCTGAAATATTTGAAGGCTTAAATATAAATTCAACAGCAATTATTCCCGGCAGTGACCCAAGGCGTGAAATCCTTGAAACAAAGGCAAAAGAAAACAAAAATATTAAAAACTTTCTTTTTTTTGGTCAGGATGAAAACCATGATATTTGTGGATCCAATATAATAACAGGCATGGATTTAACCAAGTTCTCAGTAAATATTAATAATATAAAACAAGCATTTTCCATTAACTCCCCTGCCATTTTCATGGTTAACAACAGCCTAGCTGCCATTTGTGCAGCCATGTCTGCAGGCGTAAGCGTTAAAGGCATACAGACAGGGATCAAGGCATTTAATCCTGTATCCGGAAGAATGAATATCTATAAGCTTAATGGATCAATTAATATTATTGATGACACCTACAATGCAAACCCTGATTCTGTAACTGCTGCTTTGGAAACATTAAATCATATGAGTAAAGATAAAAACAGTATTGCAGTTCTTGGAGATATGCTCGAACTTGGTAAAGAATCAGATATGCTTCACTGGCAGATAGGGCAGAAGGCAGCATCCCTTGGGATCAATAAATTATATATTTTTGGCCCCAGTGGAGAGCAGATACTCAAAGGTGCCATGGAAAACAAATTTTCATCAAACAATATTTATCATGGCACTAAAAACGAAATTGTTCAAAAAATTCTTGAAAATATTAATGAAGACACATGGCTTCTTGTTAAAGGGTCAAGAGGAATGGCAATGGAGACCATTATACAAAAACTCAAACAAAAATTATTAATTGATTCCTAAAAATTTTTTAAAGGGAGAATTATGGATAATTTTAAAGAAAAACGGACAGTCAATGACAGAAGAAAATTTAATTATACTGCCTATTTTCCAGAGAGAAGATCAGGTTCAGACAGAAGAACCATTGCAATGAATAGATTCAAAAAAAGGGTGGCATAGGGTCTAAAGGAATGCTTTACGAATTTTTATATCCATATCATGTTGACTTTACATTTTTAAATATATTTCGGTATATTACATTCCGAACTATTTATGGTGGATTAACAGCCTTTTTAATCTGTTTTCTTCTTGGACCGTGGGTTATTAAAAAACTTTCCCAAATGCAGATAGGCCAGATCATCCAGACCGACGGGCCCAAAAGTCATATGGGCAAGCAGGGCACCCCGACAATGGGTGGAATATTAATTTTATTTGCATGTTTCACATCCATTGCAATCTGGGGAAACCTGTCCAACCATTATGTAAACATTCTTGTTTTATCTTTAATGCTTTTTGGGTGTATAGGGTTTTTAGATGATTATTTAATGCTGGTTAAAAAAAGAAATATGGGATTTTCTGCCAAAGGCAAATTTCTTATTCAAATAATATTCGGTCTTTTTATCAGTTATCTCATCTATAAATGCCCTGATTTTAATTCAAAACTAACCATTCCTTTTTTCAAGGATATTTCTCCTGATCTTGGTATTTTCTATATTCCCTTTGCCTGTCTTGTTATTGTTGGCACTTCCAATGCCGTAAACCTTACCGATGGTCTTGACGGCCTTGCCATTGGCCCATATATCGTAGCCAGCGTGACATATATGTTTTTTGCATATGTTGCAGGTCATTTCCAAATTGCCCAGTATCTCCATGTAAAACATATAGCTGCTGCCGGTGAAACAGCAGTAATATGCGGAGTTCTGGCAGGAGCAGGCCTTGGATTCCTATGGTTTAATTCACACCCGGCACAAATTTTTATGGGTGATTCAGGTTCCATTCCCCTTGGTGGAATCCTTGGAACCATTGCTGTGATAACAAAACAGGAAATTCTTCTGCTCATTGTGGGGGGATTATTTGTGGTGGAAGCTTTATCTGTAATTCTTCAAGTATCATATTTCAAAATTACAAACGGGAAGAGAATTTTCAGGATGGCTCCTCTCCATCACCATTTTGAACTTAAAGGATGGCATGAATCAAAGGTGACTGTGCGGTTCTGGATAATATCCATTACTTTGGCATTACTCTCATTGAGTACCCTGAAAATAAGGTGATATGAATATGCAAGACACACATAGCCCATACTACCTCATCATTGGCCTTGGTGCTTCAGGAGTTTCCATGGCAAAATTTTTAAACTCCAAAGGGTATAATGTAATTGCCACGGATATTGATGAATCCAAGGCAATGATTGCAAAAGAACTCAATGAACTTGGTATTAAAACCCAAATTGGTTTCCACGACCAAAAAATATTTAACCATGCTAAAATTATGATTCCAAGCCCTGGAATTCCTTTAAATAATAAATTCATAAAAACTGCATTGAACAATGGGGTTGATCTAACAGGCGAGTTGGATATTTTTACTAAATACAATGATTTACCTGTGATTGCCATTACCGGCACAAACGGCAAAACCACAGTTACAACTTTAATTGGTGATATCCTAAAGCAAAGCTTGATGACTCCTTTTGTGGGAGGAAATATTGGAACTCCTCTCATTGAATATCTGAGATCAAAGAAACAAATAGAAGAAAATAAAGAGACCAAAAACCTAATAGAGACTAAAAGAAAAAATGAAACTGAAAGCCGAATAGAAACCGATATAATTGTCGCTGAGATTTCAAGTTTCCAATTGGATATTTCTAAAAAATTTAAACCCGATATTGGAGTGCTTTTAAATATTTCCCAGGATCATCTTGATCGTTATGAAAATTTTAAAGAGTACATAAATTCCAAATGGAGTATTTTTAAAAATCAAAACCTTTCAGATAAAGCTGTAATTAATACATCCATTGATGGTTTTGAAAAAAAATCCCAAAAAATCAAATCAAATATCATCAGTTTTTCTTCATGCAGCCAGAAACCCACAGGCAACAAAAAGGTCACGCACGACAAAGAATATAAAGAATGTAATGCCCGAATAACTTCCAGAAATATTAAAATTAAACTTAAAACCAATGAATATAATATTCCCACAGAAAACCTAAAAGAACTTGAAGGAATACATAACAAAGAAAACATTGCTGCTGCTGCCCTTGCTTCTCTTGCTGTTGGCGCAGATATTCAAGACGTTTTAAAGGGTATAAAAAACTATAAAAATCTCTCCCACAGAATGGAATTTGTCCAAACCATTAACAATATTTCCTTTTACAATGACTCAAAGGCAACCAATACAGATGCAGTTATAAGGGCTCTTGAGTGTTTTAAGAAAAATATCATTCTTATTCTTGGAGGCAGGGAAAAATCAACAGATTTCTCCAGGCTTGCAAACCATATAAAAAAAAGTGTTAAAACTATTATTGCCCTGGGAGAAACAAGCTCTACAATTAAAGACACTTTTGGAAAAATATGTCCCGTAAAAATAGTCCAGACCATGAAAGATGGAGTCCAAACTGCTTTTGATCTGGCTCTTAAAAACGATATTGTGCTTTTATCCCCTGCCTGTGCAAGTTTTGATATGTATGACAGCTATGCACACAGAGGCAATGATTTTACAAATTGCGTAAAGGCATTGGAAAAAAGATAAATGGAAAAACAGATAAGACATATTCATCCTTTTTTAAGCGAGAAAAGCATTCTTTTCCCTGTGGTTCTTCTTTCAGGTCTTGGGATTATCATGGTCTATTCTGCAAGCAGTGCGATCGCCATGGAAGATCACAGCAATGTATATTTCTATATGAGAAAACAGGCAATATTCTGCTTTATCAGCCTCTGTGTCATGTTTGTCACAGCTTCCTTTCCCTATAAACTTTACAAAAGTTTTGCCTATATCATACTTTTTACTGCCATGGCTCTTCTTGTGGCAGTGTTGTTCCCCGCATTGAACATCAAGGCAGGGGGTGCCAGCAGGTGGCTCAATTTTGGCGGTTTTACCTTTCAACCTGCTGAATTTGCAAAGCTTGCCCTGATTATCTTTCTTGGATACTCTTTATCTAAAAAAAAGGAGCTGATTAAAGAATTTTCTGTGGGTTTTTTCCCCCATGTATTTATTTTCACTATTTTTGCATCTCTTATTATAGTCCAGCCTGATTTTGGAACCATTATTGTCCTTGGGTTGATCACATGGGGAATGATGTTCATAGCAGGGGTTAAAATAAGTCATCTTATCTCTCCTGCACCTTTGATTATTCCCCTTGTTTATTTTCTCATTGTAAAGGTTGAATATAGGCTGGAAAGAATTCTTTCATTTTTAGATCCCTGGGGTGACCCCTATAACACAGGGTACCAGATTACACACTCCTTAAAAGCCTTTGGGTCAGGAGGAATCTTTGGCAAAGGCCTTGGCCTTGGAATGCAGAAAATGCATTATCTTCCAGAACCACACACAGATTTTATTTTTTCCATTATTGGAGAAGAACTTGGCTTAATTGGAGTTATAGTGGTTTTGTCCCTCTATCTGATTTTATTACTCAAAGGGATAAAGATTGCAAAGGAATCAAATAGTGAGTTTGGTGCTGTAATGGCAGCAGGGCTCACCATATATATTGGAATTCAGGTCATAATAAATACTGGAGTGGCTCTCGGTGTACTACCCACAAAGGGACTTACTCTGCCTTTTATCAGCTATGGGGGGACATCCCTTGTGGTCAACATGGCTGCCATGGGAATTTTAATGAATATCGGGGCTTCACAAAATTATGAATAAAGAGCTTAACATAATTATTGCAGGAGGCAAAACAGGAGGTCATCTATTTCCTGGCATTGCCATTGCCAAAGCCCTTGAAAAGAGTATTGAAAAAACCGGCCGTACAATTCAAATTCTCTTTGTTGGAACAAATGCGCCATTTGAAATACAGACCCTTGCAAAATACAGGTATAACCACAGGGCTATTTTTTCAAAACCCATTAAGGGCGGTAACATAATCTTTAAGATTTTCTCTGCAAGTATCATTATTATTTCCCTGATCCAGTCCATGCTTATCATGAAAAGCTTTAAACCAGAATTTGTCATTGGTGTCGGAGGTTTTTCATCCTTCGCAGTCATTCTCACTGCCTGGATATTTGGTATTCCAAATGCCATACAGGAGCAAAATGCCTTTCCTGGAATGACCAATAGAGTGTTGTCAAAATTTACAAAAACTATTTTCACATCTTTTAAAAATACAAAGGGTTTTATAAACAATCCTAAAATCAAATATGTAGGAAATCCTGTCAGGAAAACTGATAATACCAGAGCAGAGAAAAATACAGATTTAAACAATTGTGACAGGGACAAGTTTACCATTCTTGTTACAGGCGGAAGCCAGGGGGCAGCAAGCATTAACAATGCATTTATGGATGCCCTTGAATTAATGGAAAATGACAAATCAAACCCTAATCAATTAAACCCTGGTCAACTCAATATTATCCATCAAACAGGAGTTAAAGATGAGGCCTTAATCAAAAAACGTTATAAAGATCTGAAAATCAATGCAATGGCAAGTGCATTTTTCCATGATATGCCG
>CAZYDL010000216.1:0-6221 GCA_964646305.1 uncultured Desulfobacula sp.
ATTTTAAGCAAGAGTATAAAAAAATTTGCGCGTAAATTACAAACATTTAATTATATTTCGCTAAGGTGATAACTATGAAAGTTCTAAATAGATTTATTGGATTAATTATATTTTTTATGCTCATTTCAGGATGTATCACTGGTGATAAAAAGGCAACTTTAGCCCACACTGAACAAAATCAACTTGCAGATCAGCACATTGACAAAGGGAATTCACTGGAGCAGGCTGGAAATTTAAAAGAAGCTCTGGACCAATATAACCTGGCACTTACTTTTGATTCTTCCAATAAAACAGCATTGAAAAAAAAATTAAATGTTGAAAACAATTTAAAAAAAAGAGCTGAACAGCATTATCAGGCAGGATTGAAATATGATCAAAGCAACAAACCTCAACAGGCACGAAAAGAGTATCTTGCAGCCCTGCAAAACTGGCCTGAACATGAAAAGGCAAGGACAAGACTTAACCCTGGCAGGGCCATTGATATTGAAGCTAGTGGAAAACATATTATACATATCATAAAACCCGGGGAAAGCATTTCAAAACTTGCCATAATTTATTATGATGATTATAAAAAATATACTTATATTGGTGATTTTAATCATCTGCAGGATGTCACAAAAATTTATGCCGGCCAGAAAATAAAGATACCGGAAATAGAAAACTTTGATATTAAAACAATTCAATCAAAGCAGGAAGCCTACCTTAAAGACAAGAGGGATTTGGAATCAAAAACCAAGACCCTTGAAAAAATAAAAACTCCCACAACAAAAGAAGCAGTGGAATCAAAAATCATATCAGATGAAGCTCAAGCTGCAACAGACATAAAAGAACCTCTACAGGTAGAAAATGATCAAAAAACCACCATAAAGGATGACCCTGAGCATATAAAGGTATCTGAACCTGTGCAAGAAGACAAAACCATTAAAGAAGATGAAAAAATTTTAGAAGAGATAACAAAGACTGCCAAGGAAAAAGAGGTGGCTGTCAAAGAAGATGCAAAAACTCAAATTAAAGTGCCTGAAAAAAAAGATGCTACAATAGAAATAGAAGATGAATTTACTCAATCATTAAATTCTGGAATGGCCCTTTTTAATCAACGGAAATATGATCAGGCAATTGCATCCCTTGAAAAAACATCAGCCTTGGATTCTGAAAGTAAAATTGTTCGCGAATACCTGTTTAAATCATATTTTCAGAATGGACTTACTCTATTTAATAAAAAAGAATACCTAAAAGCCAGGGATAGTTTTCAATCGGCAATTAAATATAATGAAGAGTGTGATAAATGTCATGATTACATTGAAAAATGCGTGGAAACCTACAAAAGTGCCCATTATAACATGGGAACTCACTATTTTGGCAAAGAAAAGCTCAAACTTGCCATTAAAGAGTGGGAACTGGTCCAGGAGATAGATCCTGAGTATAGAGATATTAAAACTAATCTTAAAAAAGCAAAATCACTTTATAAAAGGCTTGAAGAGATAAAAAAGAGTGGCAGTTAATGAAAAAAGCATCTGCAATAATAGTACAACTTATACACATACATGGTCCCCTTAAAGGGACAATACAGGAATTTAATAAAAATGAAATTTCCATTGGCAGGCATTCCTCTTGTGATGTGAAATTTCCTGGAGAAGCTATTACCATCTCAAGAAAGCACGCAACAATAAGAAGAGAAGGCAACAGGTTTCAAATTATTGATAATAGTGCCAATGGTCTTTTTGTAAACGGGAAGATGAAAAAAGAAGAATTTCTAAAAGATGGCGATGTGCTTATCTTTTCCCAGGGCGGACCAAAAGTCAGTTTTCTAACAAGAATAGATGAAAATGCCGAAATACCAAATGAGATACAAAATTATCCCCTGAAAAATCAATCCGTGGTAAGAGAAAATTTAGCTGCACCAAAGATATTATCTGGCATACAACAGCAGCCCATGAATGAGGCAGCAGCTGCACCAAGACAATCTTTGAACAACAATGTAATGCATCAAGCAACCCCTGCTGTCCAAAACTACCAGGCAAAAACTGAACCATCACCAATGGCTGAACCTGTCATTGAAGAAACCAGTGTTCCTCTTATTGTTCAGTTCGGTGCCATGCTGCAGTCATTTAAAGTGCTCCCAATAACCATTGGTAAAAATGAAAATTCTGATTTTATATTAAATCATCCCCTGGTTGAAGATAGACATATTCAAATTTTTTTTTGGAATCGATTTTATCATATTAAGGACCTTACAGGTAGAAACCAAGTATTAATAAATAACACACCCATCAACTTAACCTCACAATTAAATCCAGAAGATAAAATCACCCTTGTTAAAAATGGACCAAGTTTTCAATTTATGGAAGGTGGGCGTCTTGCTGAAATTTTTGAAGAACCCGTCCCAAGTGCAGCAGTAGAAGTGAAGACAGATAAAGAGGACTTACAAATAAATAAGCCAGCAAAACCAAAAGGATCTTTTTTAAAATCATTGTTTAAAAAATAAATATAATTTAGGGGGCAATTATGCTTACACAGGATAATAGATTAATTACCATCGAGACACCTTTGGGTAAGGATGTCCTCTTACTTGAAGAATTCAGAGGAAGAGAAGAAATCTCTGGATTATTCAGTTTTGATTTAAAAATGTTTTCAAAGGACCATGATATCCCTTTTAAAGATATCATTGGTAAAAACGTATCTTTATCCATTCAATTGGGAAAGTTAGAAACCCGCTATTTCCACGGTATTATATCTTGTTTTTCCCAAAACGGCTGTACACATGAGGCAGACAGTAAAGAAAGGCTTTCATTTTATTCAGCAACAATGGTTCCATGGTTCTGGCTTCTGACCAGGACATCAAACTCCAGAATTTTTCAGGACCTCTCCACAATTGATATTGTAAAACAGATTTTCCAGGAGAAAAATTTTAAGGATTTTAAAATTGAAACCCAGGGCAGCTATGATCCAAAAGTATATTGTGTTCAATACAGAGAAACTGATTTTAACTTTATTTCACGGCTTTTAGAAGAAGAAGGCTTATATTATTTTTTTGAGCATGAAGAAAAAAAACATACAATGGTCATTGCAGATTCATCTGAAAAACATAAACTCTGCCATGAAGAAGATTCTTTAGTTAGTTATCATACGACAAGTGGAGGACTGCAAGAAGCTGATGTGATTACAAGTTTTGATAAAACACAGGAAATCAGAGCAGGAAAATATACATTTACCGATTATAATTTTGAAGTACCCAATATGAACCTGAAAGTCAACACATCCACAAATCAGGATATTGGTCCAGGGGACCGCGAGATATATGATTATCCCGGCGGTTATGCAACAATGTCCCATGGTGAACAATTATTAAATGTCCGCATGCAGGAAGAAGAAACACAGATAACTACCCTTAAAGGCACAGGAAATTGTCGGTTTTTTACCACAGGATACAGTTTTAAACTGTCAGACCACTATCGTGAAGAACTTAATGATAAAAAATATGTACTTACGACCATTGAACATTCAGCCACCCAGAGCGGGTATAAATCAGGTACAGCCACAGCAGAATACAGCAATAATTTCACCTCTATTCCCTTTGAAGTCCCTTTTAAACCTTTGCGAAAAACACCAAAACCCTTTGTCAGAGGTACACAGCCTGCTATTGTGGTGGGACAGTCAGGAGATGAAATATATACCGATGAATATGGCCGCGTTAAAGTTCAGTTTATCTGGGACAGGGAAGGCAAAAAAGATGAAAAAAGCTCCTGCTGGATCAGGGTCAGTCAGCCCTGGGCAGGCGCTGGATGGGGAGGCATGTTTCTGCCCCATGTCGGCCACGAGGTAATTGTCTCATTTGAAGAGGGTGATCCAGACAGACCCATTATTACAGGACGGGTGTACCATGGTGTTAACCTGGTTCCAGATGAACTGCCGGCTAATAAGACAAAAAGTTCCATCAGAAGCTGGGGTGATAATGACATTGTCATAGAAGACAAGGATGGGGACAAAAGTATTTTAATAAAGCAGGCAAACGGCAATGAAATCTTTCTCCATGAGACAAAACCAGATATCACCATAAAGCAGGAGTGCGGCAATAAAATGGTGATGGATGGAAGTACAAATTCCATTACAATAAATGATCCTGCAAATAATATAATTAAATTAGATGGTGACGGCAAATCCATTCAATTGAAAAACCCTGGAGGGAATGAAATTTTCATGGATTCCGATGCAGGAACTGTCAAAATCTATGCGACCGGGCACGAATCAAAAATAGTTTTAGGTAAAAGTATTATCATAGAAACCTTAAGTGATATGTTGACCGATATAAAAAAGAATCATAAAGTATTAACACAAGGCGATTTATTCAAATCAACATCTGGAGCGACATCTGAAATGTTTTTGGGTATAAAAGAAGAATATTTCGCCGGAGTAAAAACCAATCAATTATTAGGTGCTGAGATAAAACATAATGCTGCATTTGAGAAATCCTATAACGCTACAAAACGTCATAGAACTGCAAAAGATGAAATAAAATATGAATCAAAAAAACAAATTATACTCATTGGTGGCAAAGGTCAAAATGCCTGGTTAAAACTAGACGGTGACAGTGCCTATATAACATCAGGAGGCAAAGGGGCTTCCCACGGGCTAGTTGAAATTAATGGAAATGGTGTCAGAATTGATTCAGCAAAAAAAATCATTATAGATGCTGCAACAGATGTTGTTATACAAGCTAAGAATATTAAATTAGATGGGGACAAGATAAGTATTCCCAAGGCAAAAGTAATAGATTTTCAGGGAAACAAAATTAATCTTGGTTAACATAGCATGGGGCAATAGATAAAGATTCGAGTTGAATGTATGGAAATAATAAATGATACACTATTTGAATTTGCTTTAATATCAGGCAGGATTGGGTTTCCTGATCATTCGCTTACTTTGATTGTCAAGGCAACATATGATTTAAAGCAGGGCCAGCCCGTTACCATATCTCAAGAGCAGCTGTTTCCAACCGGGGATGAGTATTATCCAGGCGATGAAGAGATGGCAGGAAGCATCCGTTACTCTTCAGATTTTGCCTATTTTAAACCAAATGCAGATCTTCTGCTTGTGGGAAAATGCTGCTCTCCAAAAGGGACATCCTCGGTATCAAGGCAGGTTACATTTAAGGTTGGAAATCAATCTAAAAGCCTTCTTGTCCTTGGAAACCGCCATAGAAAATTCGGGTTTACAGGCTTTAAACCCAGCAATCCAGAACCCTTTGAAGAGATACCCATACGTTATGAAAAAAGTTATGGGGGTAAGGGATTTAAAAAAAATCCAGTGGGTACAGGCAAACAAAAACTCATCTTGAAATCTGGAAAAATCATCCATCCCATCCCCAATGTCATAAACCAGGGAGACGCTCTTTTTGCTGCATTTAATAATCATGATCCAGCAGGCTTTGGCCCAATCAGCCCTGAATGGGTACAAAGAAAATCAAAGCTTGGCACTTATAAGGGGAAATATTTAAAAGAGAGGTGGCCCTGGTTTCCTGCAGATTTTAACTGGGAATACTATAATGCTGCCCCGGAAGATCAGCAGATTCAAGGATATCTCAAAGGTGACGAAAACCTGTTTATTGAGAACATGCACCCTTTATATGATGAGTATACAACTCAGCTGCCTGGGGTGAATATCCGATGTTTTCTTAGCGAATCTGAAACTGATAATAAAAGTGTTAAACCTTTGCGTGAAGTCAAAATGAATATGGACACCCTCTGGATTGATATGGAAAATGAAAAACTGATTCTTGTCTGGCGCGGTGCTTCCATAGTTTTGTCCGATGAATATGAAGAAATCAAACATATCTATATTGTCAAAGAGTCCCTGGATCAGGAAAAACTTTCCCAAAGCAATTACAATGCGCTTTTTAAACAGAGAATCATGCAGACTTTAGAAGATGAGCCCGATGCAGTAGAACCTGTTGATGATGAAGCCGAAAATAGTGACACCGAAATTGAGGGTGACAAAGAACTTGAAGCTGCAAAAAAAAATATGGAAGCAGCTTTTAAAAAGGCTGGCATTGATAAAGACAACCTACCCCCTCCTGATAAAAAAGCAAAGGAGAGGGAAGCTTTTATTCTCAAATCTTTTGGCATTGATGATGATATTGAGCCAGAATCTTTGCTGACCCGTGAATCTTTAATCAAAAGATTATCCAAAGGAGAATCATTTCAAGGTGCTGATTTAACAGGGCT
>CAZYDL010000217.1:0-6201 GCA_964646305.1 uncultured Desulfobacula sp.
CATATGGTCTCTTCCTTTTTTTTATTCATTATTTTTTTTAGCTTTTTTAAACCAGATTCAAGAGGTTTTTAAATCAAAGATAGTAATAGCATTAAAATCAAAAAATATCATCCTGATATTTGATTTCATAATTGATAATTCTTTAAGTTTAACACAATATATGCTAGCGTATTATAGGTTTGATAGAAAAATCATTGTTAGTATTTAAAAAGGGGAACAAAATGGCTATAAGATATAAATTGGGCTTAATTGTTTTTGGGTTATCACTTATAATTTTATCCATGTTTCTTATTACCTGGTATACCACTTCTGCACAAAAAGCTGACGGTCTTGTGATCAATCTTGCAGGTAGACAGCGTATGCTTTCCCAGAAAATGTCCAAGGAGCTTTTTTCCTTTGCCGCCACCACAGACGAGAAAGCAAAAGAGAAGCTAAAATCAGTTACAATCAATACAATCAAAGTTTTTGATATTACCCTTATAGCCCTTGCTGATTCAGGTAAAGCGCCTCTCTCTTTAAACCTTGACGGCAAATATGCAGCCTGCCCCAAAGCTGCTGAACCTGCTTTTGTTCAGCTAAAGAAAGTACAAACGCTCTGGAAAGAGTTCTCAGACCATATGAATCAAGCCCTTACTGGCAGCAAAGAGCATCTTGAACAAGTCAGAAACACTAATATCAAGCTTTTAGGTGAGATGAACAAGGCTGTTGGAATGCTCCAGAAAATTTCTGAAAAAAAAGTAACACGTCTGCTTTTTTTTCAATCCATTGGCCTTATTATCGGCATTATTCTTGTGGGTTTCAGTGTTATGCAAATTTTTGCCATTGTTAAGAATTTAATGCAGTCTGCTTTAACAGCCAAGCATCTTAACCAGGGAGATTTAACCAAAAGATTTAGTATAAAAGACAAACCTGAAAGCAGACTTGATGAACTTGATTTTCTTGGTCTTAAACTCAATGAATTTGCTCAATCTCTTCAGAACAACATGAAAAATATATATAAAGAAGCACAAACTTTAAATGAGTCTTCCACCAATATGAATAGTGTTGCAACAGAGCTTTCAGATGAGACTGATAAATCTGCTGAAAAAACTTCAAAGGTTGCCCAGCAGACAGAAATCATGAGCCAGGATATGAATGCAGTAGCAGCTGCCATGGAAGAGCTTAGTGCAAATACCCAGCAGATTGCCGAGTCAACCTCCAGAATGAGTGAAACAAGCAAAGATATTGCACAAAATGCTGACCAGGCCAGTCATATTTCTGCCCGGGCAGTAAAAAGAGTTGATTCTGCATCTTCCAGGGTAGATGATCTTGGTAGTGCTGTAAGTAAAATAGGTAAGGTGTCTGAAACCATCACAGATATATCAACCCAGACAAACCTTCTTGCCTTAAATGCAACCATTGAAGCTGCAAGGGCAGGAGAAGCAGGCAAAGGTTTTGCTGTGGTTGCAAATGAAATCAAGAACCTTGCCAATGAAACAACCGCCGCAACAGAGCAAATCAAGGATAATATTGAATGGATACAAGGCTCTACTGCATCCACAGTTGAAGATATCAAAGAGATTGCAAAAGTCATCAAAGAGGTTAACGATATTGTTACTAATATCAGTAATGCAGTTGAAGAACAGACAGAGACAATTTCTGAAATTAACACCAATGTATCCGAGGGTGCTGAAGCAGTGCAGGAAGTCAGCTCCAATGTTGCCAATACTTCTGCCGTATCCCTTGAAATTGCACAGGATATAAATGAGGTGAATAACTCCATTTCCAATGTATCATCCAATTCAACGGGTATTGCGCAGAATTCACAAAAGCTTTCCCTGCTTGCAGATGAACTCAATAAAATGGTGAGCTATTTTAAAATAGAGTAGAGTTTTTTATAATGATCAAGTTTAAAGCTGTTTGCCTCTCCTTTCAAGGCAAGGATATATTTAATAATTTTAATTTAACCATTCCTGAAAACGAAAATATATTGATTCAAGGCAAATCCGGCATTGGAAAAACAACCTTTTTCAAGTTGTTACTCGGTTTTGGCACAATAGACAGTGGAGAAATCCTTTTTAACAAAGATAAAATTGACAAAGCCCATATCCATGCAATCAGAGAACAAATTTTTTATTTAAGCCAGGATATTGACCTTAGACATGGAACCATTGGTAATTTAATAAAAGAAATTCTTGATGCCAATTCAATACAACATAAAAATAATAATAAATTAAATAAATTCTTGAGTTTTCTGGAATTGGATTTCACACTTCTGGAACAAAATATGAAAGAATTATCCGGTGGTGAGCGCCAGCGAATCGGGCTTTTAATCTGTTTTCTTCTTAACCGCCCTGTGTGGCTGCTTGATGAGCCGACATCAGCTCTTGATGATGCCATGAAAAAAAAGATAGCTAATTTTATTCTTAATCAGAAAAAAACCATTGTTATTATTTCCCACGATGATGTGTGGAAACAACATAGCAACATTAAAATAGTGAGGTTGGGATAAAATGGGTGCCCAGGATCTTGGTCTTTTACCCCTTGCATCTTTGCTCGTATTTTTGATTCCAATTTTATATATCAATAGACGTTTAAAACTTGTCATAAATAAAACCCTGGTGACCTCCATTGTCAGGATGTGTGTTCAACTTGGTTTTGTTGGTGTTTATCTTGAATTTTTATTTAAATTTAATTCTCCTGTATTAAATACTATTTATCTTTTGATCATGATATCCATTGCCTGTCAGTCCATAATACGATCATGCAATCTTAAGTTTAAACTCTTTTTTGTCCCTGTTTTTTTTGCTTTATTGATTCCATTTGTTATTATTTTGTTTTTCTTTAATGCTGTGGTGGTAAGAATTGACAATCTCTTTGAAGCAAAGTATTTAATCCCCATTGGCGGTATGCTGCTTGGCAACAGCCTTCGAAGTATTATTATCGGACTGACCAATTTTTATTCAGGAATTCAAAAAGATGAAAAGGTTTATCTCTATTCAATTTCATTGTTGAATAATCGTATCCTGGCATTAAAACCCTATTTCATGCAGAGCTTTTCCGCTGCCATTGCCCCCATTATTGCTTCCATGGCAACCATAGGTCTTGTTTCTCTGCCCGGCATGATGACAGGTCAGATCCTTGGCGGATCAATACCTCTTGTGGCAATTAAGTATCAGATTGCCATCATGCTTTCAATTTTTTATACTGAATATTTTTCCACAATGCTTGCCATTGTATTCTCTTTAAAGTCAGGCTTCAATGACCTTGATGTCTTAAATCAGGATATATTTATAGCCCAAAAGTGATGCATCTTTAAACATTATTGATTTAAATGGTGGTCAGTAAAAGAATAAACCCTAAACAAGCTACCATTAAGCCTGCAATAACTGCAATCAAATATTCAAGAATGGTTAACAATCGGGTATGCCTGGAAGCCAGTGCAAAGAGAGCGGTTTTGCCGGATACCCCTGCAATGACAATCAATGTTATGGTTGATGCCATGCCTAAAGATATGGTCGTGCCAAGTAAAATTCCCAGCCAGGTCAAATCCATGGATATGGCAAACAGCATCACCATGACCACGCCTGGACAGGGTATCACACCAACTGCAATAGCTGTTATAAAAGGGTTGGAAAAAATCCTGGTGCTGGGTTTGTGCTGTATAGCTTTATTTTTGATCCATTTGATAATAGTGGTAAAAAATATAAATAGTCCAAGGCAGGTAATCAAAGCATAACTTATGGTTTGGGTGATATTTGTCATTGTTTCCAAAGAGCTTGAAAAACCTGCATTTAATAAGTATTTTACGGTTAAAACAAAGCAGATGGCAGAAAATCCATGGGTTAATGCCACAATATTGCCAAACACTATGCCATGGAAAAAATTAGGTCTGCAAGACAAAATATAGGATAGGGCAACAGCTTTGCCATGTCCAGGGCCAGCCGCATGGACCACACCATAGGCAAAGCCTGAGGCAATAAGTATAAAAAAAGGTGCCAGAGTTTGTTTGGTTTTTGCCTCACGTATTAAACTGGACATTTTTTCTCTTAACTGCTGCTGCCAGAAAATTATTTTTACAAAGAATTTGCTTTTTATCAATGGTTGAACCTGGGACGTTGGTGCTATAAGCTGTTTTTCAGGTTTTGATGTAAAAGGATTATTAGCATTTGTTGTTGAAGTTGATAAAAAGAGTATACACAATAATAAAATAATTATGGATAGTTTGCTCATTGCTTTAATCTGAAATCCAGGAACAGTGTCCAGGGGTTAATCTGGTCATAGTAAATTAAGGTGTTCTTGTCTTTTTTGATTTCAATCCTGGCTTCAAATTTATCTTTGTTCACAATTGAGAAAGGATGCTTGGCTGTATAATAAATGGCAGAATAATAACTGGGATCATAGGTTGCAATATTAATGTGTTTAAATTCTTTTACAGCACGTATATGGCAGGGGATGAAAAAATCATAAATCAATTTATTGTTTTGTATCTCTGCTGAAAAATCAGTCACATATTTTACTTTAAAAGGTGTCTTGTTAATTTTTACATAAATAAAATAATTAAATTCAGCAATATAGGAAAAGGCTTTATCCTTAATGGATGCAACTTCTGCTTTTTCAAGAATTCCATTTTTATTCATATCATGGTCCTGGCAGATCATGTTTGAAAACATCTCATCAAATGTCCAGTGTACATTAAAGCCTGCCAACCCGTTTTCATTAAAGACAATTTTAAGGTTCTGCTGGATAAAGACATGGGGATGTGCCCATGTGGTTGCATTGGAGGTAATCAGCAGACTAGAGAAGATAAAGATTAATTTTATAAGAGTGTGTTTCATCTGTTTTGCATCATTATTTTTTTAAAAGAAGTATTTTTATGGCATTTGAATTTTAACTCCGCCTATATAGTATGGGCAGAAGAAAAATTCAAAGAGTTACTTGATCAATGTTAAGGTATTAGTAATTATGATTTGAGATCTCTAATTTTTGTAACCATTGTATTCAATTATCAAAAGACTGATATCATCATCTATTTCATCATTCTCCTGCAGTTTGCCTTGTTCTGCTATGATTCCTTGAACCATTTGATCAGCGGATTTATCACTTAATCGTTTTAACGTGTTATAAAAATTGTCCTTGTTTGGAGAGGCGCCCTTTTTTCCGAAATAATCTATTAACCCGTCTGTATAGAGAATTATTTTATCACCCGGATCCAATTGAATTGTATACTGGGACAGCGGAGGTTCCTGTCCAAGGCCCACGATGGTCCCATGTTGATCCAAAATTCTCAGTTTTCCCGATTTGTCGATAACAAGTGGTGGAACATGGCCGGCACACCCGTAAATAAGCTCTCCTGTTTTTACATTGAATAATACATATACAATCGTAAAAAAACAGTCAAATCGTTCAAAAGGAAATTCATCTTCAAGTCTGTTTAATATCTCTTCTGGTTGAAAGGCAGCTCCTTTAGACAGACCATGGGCATGCATCTGATCCAGGAATTGTTTTACTGTGACTGCAATCAGTGCAGCCGAGATACCATGCCCGCAGACATCAAGCATATATGTACTGATGTGGGTTTCATCCTCTTTGTATAAATGGAAAATATCGCCGCCCACCATTTGACAGGGTTCAAAAAACCACTCCACCTGAATGGATGGAATCTCAGGAAGATTGTGGGGAAGAAGGCTTTTTTGTATTGCACTGGCTTTCTCAAGATCAAGATCAATTTGTTTTTGTTTGTGTTGTAACTCTATTTTTGACAATTCAATTTTGGTGATATCATAAATAAAAACCAGAATCATGGTCTGATGTCGAAAAGTAATGGGCCGGGAAGTGAATTCAAGATATTTTTTTACGGGTTTCCCATCAATATAAAAAATACGCTCAAGATATTTTTTTTCATTGTGCGTCAGGTTTAATATAGTATTGTGCAGTGTCTGGTTGAGGATGCAGTTCTTGCAGGCCGAGGTCTCACCACATGGTTTGTTCTCTTTGACGGCATTGATACAGCCGGAAGCAGGGCCAAAGGTAATATCTACAAGATTTGCATCAGAGCGGTTAAATAGTGTTAAAAAACTATCATTAAATTGATGGATTCTAAACTTATCATCAGCTATAAAAACTGCTGAATCCATATTGTGTAACAATATATTTAAAAATTCATTTGAATCTTTAAGCTCTTTTATATCAATCTTCATTTTTTTCCTTTGATATCCTTGG
>CAZYDL010000218.1:0-2447 GCA_964646305.1 uncultured Desulfobacula sp.
GAAATGCTGATCCTGATGAACTTTCACAGATTATCTTTGATAATACCAATAGATTTTATAATGTAGATTTTTAAGACTGAACAACCTGCCATGCTTAAAATATTTATTGCTGATATATTTGGTAGAACTCCAGAATTGGAAGATTTGACATATTCCATAGGCGGAGAATTTGACATTATAGACCCCTATGATGGAAGATTAATTGACTTTGCAGATGAATCTGAAGCATATATCCACTTTATGGATAGTGTGGGTTTAAACAGGTATTGCAATATTTTAATGACAAAGTTAAAATCAGTTGAAACACCAACTCTATTAATTGGTTTCAGTGTCGGGGCATCAGCTCTATGGAAAATTTTAGATAATCTAAATGCGGAATGTATAACAAGTGTGATTTGTTTTTATGGTTCACAAATTCGATATCATCAAAACGTCGTCCCAAGTGTTCCTGTTGAATTTGTAGTGCCAAAATTTGAACCAGGATTTAATATTGATAAATTTGCACAAAATATGTCAAAAAAATCAAATGTGAATATATATAAAACAAATTTTTTACATGGTTTCATGAATTCCCTTTCTAAAAATTTTAACCATGGAGGTTACAAAGAATATATTGAATGGATATGTGCAAACAGCAGTTAACTTGGCATTATACATCAAATAAAAAAAATGATCATTAGAACATATAAACCAAAAGATGAGCCACAAATAATAGCCCTGTGGAAACAGTGTAATTTAATTGCACCGTTGAATAATCCTAAAAGGGATATAGAAAGAAAATTGAATGACTCTCCAGACTTATTCTTTGTTGGAGAAGCAGACAGCCAAATAATTGCAAGTTGTATGGCAGGATATGATGGGCATAGAGGCTGGATATATTATTTGGCAGTAAAACAAGATCTGCGAAGAGACGGTATTGCTTTAAAAATTATGAAATATGCAGAACAATATTTAAGGCGTATGGGGTGCCCGAAAATTGATCTGATGGTGAGAAAATCAAATAAAGAAGTGATTTCATTTTACCATAAAATAGGATACCAAGATGATCCAGTCACGGTTTTGAGTAAACGATTGATTGATGATGATCCATATAGAGTGGTTGAGTAATCTGTCAGTTAAGGTGGCCGCATGGCCTGTACTATGGGGAAATAGCTAATAGCGGGCTTAAGCCTGAATGATCACAGAATTCTATCATGATTTTACAATGTCTCAAAAACTTCCCAGAATGTAGGGAAGGATTTTCCCACACACCCTGGATTTTCAATTTCAATTCCCTCAACTTTGAGGCCTGCAATGGAAAATGCCATGGCTATCCTGTGGTCATTAAAGGTTTCAATAAAAGCTCCTTGCGGCTTACCTCCTTTTACTGAAAGCCATGTTTCACCCTGTTTAGACTCAATGCCCATCTTATTTAATTGAGAAACAACAGCATCAATGCGGTCGCACTCCTTTTCCCTGAGATGGGCAATATTTTTAATTATTGTTTTCCCTTTGGCAAAAGCAGCAATCACAGCAAGGGTTGGCACCACATCAGGAATATCAGACATATCAACTTCAACAGCTTTTAAATCATCTCCTCTAACACCGGCACCATCTGCATCAAACCCGATGCAACAGCCCATTAGTTCAAGAATATTTAAAAACCTTAAATCCCCCTGCAGGGAATCTTGAGTTATATTTGCAACTTTTACCATCTTTTGTGTAACAGCTCCTGCTGCCCAGAAATAACTTGCATTGGAAATATCAGGCTCAATTGTAAATCTTTTGGGAGAGTATTGCTGACACCCGGGTACATGATATTCAAGATCATCTGTTTTTTCACAATGGACATTGAATTGTTTCATGATATCCATGGTAAGATCAATATAAGGAGTTGAAACAGGAGGCCCCGGCAATGAAATAACAAGCCCTTCTTTAAAACAAGCCCCCATCAGGAGAAGAGATGATAAATACTGACTGCTCTGGGAACAGTCTATTGATATTTTGCCTTTCTTTTGCAAGCCGCCTTTAATTTGAATGGGAGGTGCATTGTTGCCATGTTCAGAAACAGCATTTATTCCAGCCATTTCAAGGGCATTTAAAAGCTCTCCCATGGGACGCTGCTGCATTCTCTTGTCACCGGTGAGAGTGTATTGGGTATTACCAAGGGCGGCAATTCCTGCAAGAAGTCTCATGGATGTTCCTGAATTACCAAGATAGATAGGATCAGAAAAGGCTTGAGGTTTCCCTTTAAACCCTGTTACTTCAATCAATCCCTGCTGGTTTTTGCTGATTTGTGCTCCCATTTTATCAAGTGCTGACATGGTATAATTGATATCTTCACTTGCAAGAAGATTGTCAATTTGAGATTTGCCACTGGCAAGGGATGCACATATCATGACCCTGTGTGATATGCTTTTTGAGCCTGGAATATTGACTATACTATCTTTGTGTTCAATCTTCTTAAA
>CAZYDL010000218.1:2547-6184 GCA_964646305.1 uncultured Desulfobacula sp.
GTTTTCCTGCCTTTTAAAGAGCCATGCACATAAATTGTATTGTCCTTGTAACCAAAACACAAGGGTACAATGTATGGAATATTTGTGTCACACAAACCAAGCCGGCAGACAATTGATTTTTGAATAACAGCTTCAATTTCAGATTTTTCTATGATCTCTTTCTCTTTTCTTCTCATGGTAGATTTTAGTCTCCAAGTATCTGAATGTTTACATGGCGGTTCCTTGGCCCGTCAAATTCACAAAAATATATTCCCTGCCACGTTCCAAGTACAAGGGAGCCATTTTCCAAAGGTATTGTTTCAGAAGGGCCAAAAAGACTTACTTTTATGTGGGCTGCTGAATTACCTTCCATGTGTTTGAAATTATCATCCCAGGGAATTGTCTTGTTTATGGTGTTTAAAATATCTGTTTCAACGGCAGGATCAGCATTCTCATTAATGGTAACAGCAGCTGTTGTGTGCATGGAAAACACATGGACAAGACCATTGCTTACACTGGATTTTTTTACAACATCTTGAACTTCTGAAGTGATATCAACCATCTGGGTTCTTGCATTTGTTTTAACGCTGATCTGCATGGCCGGCCTCCTCTTTAAAGTTCAAGAGCTTTTTTTACAATATTGTCCACGGAAAATCCATACTCTTTAAGAACGGTTCCGCCAGGTGCAGATGCTCCAAATTTATCTATGGCAATGATCTTGCCGTTCTGGCCAACATATTTTTCCCATCCCATACTGATTCCAGCTTCAACAGAGATTCTTTTTGTTATATCAGATGGCAGTATTATCTCCTTATATGAATCAGGTGCTTTTTCAAAAAGTTCCCAGGACGGCATGGAGACAACAGATGCCGTGATATTGTGCTCTTTTTCAAGAAGAACAGCTGCCTCAATACATATATGAACTTCAGATCCAGTGCCAATGAGAATCATATCAGGGTTGTCCTGTTTTTTGACTATATAGGCACCATATTCAAACTCACCGCTTCTTTGGGATACATCAAGAGTTGGCAGTTTCTGGCGGCTTAATATCAAAGCAGTTGGAGAATCAAGGGTTTTTAGGGCCTGTTTCCATGCATAGGCTGTCTCATTGGCATCGGCAGGTCTTACAACATTAAGACCTGGAATGGCACGCAGGGATGCCACATGTTCAACAGGCTGATGAGTGGGGCCATCTTCGCCCACTGCAACACTGTCATGGGTGAATACATAAATCAAAGGAAGTTTCATTAAAGAGGCCATGCGGATGGCAGAGCGCATATAGTCGGCAAAGACAAGAAAGGTTCCTCCGTATGGTCTGATACCTGAATGAAGGTACATTCCTGACATGATGGCGCCCATGGCATGTTCACGAACACCAAATCTGATATTTCTTCCTTCACAGGAGTCTTTTTGAAATACTGTTGAGCAGTTTAAATATGTTTTATTTGAAGGCGCAAGGTCAGCAGAACCACCCATCAGGGCAGGCAGGTTCTCGGCAATGGCATTTAAGACCTGACCCGAAGCAGCCCTTGTTGCCACAGGAGCATCTTCAACTTTAAATTCTGGAATATCAGCATCCCAGTTTTGAGTTAGAAAACCTGAAATGGCATCAACAAATACTCCAGCCTGGTTTGGGTGATTGGTTTTATAGGAATCAAAAATTGTCTGCCAGTTCTGCTCAAACCCCTTGCCAAAGTTTAAAGCCTTTCTGCAATTTTCAAGGACCTCTTCTGGTACATGAAAATCTTTATCTTCAGGTACTCCATAAAATTTCTTAACAAGTTTAATCTCGTCAGCTCCAAGGGGAGCACCATGGGCATCAGAAGAGTCCTGCTTGTTTGGGCTGCCATAGGCTATATGGGTTTTGATCTGTACAAGTGTGGGGCGGGCAACAGCATCCCTGCCTGTCTGTATGGCTTTTTCTATCTCTTCGAGATCATTGCCATCCTGCACTGTAACAACGTGCCAGTCCTGGCTTTCAAATTTTGTTTTTACATTTTCTGTAAATGCAATATCAGTGGAACCTTCAATGGTAATGGAGTTGTCATCGTAGAGCATGATCAATTTTCCCAATCCCAGATGTCCTGCAAGGGAAATTGCCTCCATGCCCACACCTTCCATTAAATCCCCGTCACCACATACAACATAGGTATGATGGTCAATAATTTCCAGCTCTTCCATATTAAATTTTGCTGCAAGATGACATTCTGCAATGGCCATGCCCACAGCATTGGCAATCCCCTGGCCAAGAGGTCCTGTTGTGGTTTCAACGCCTGGAGTCTCACCATATTCCGGATGTCCCGGGGTTTTTGATCCCCACTGCCTGAACTTTTTTAAATCATCAAGTTCAAGGCCATAACCAAATAGATAAAGCAGGCTGTAAAGCAGAGAAGAGACATGCCCGCCGGAAAGAACAAAGCGGTCCCTGTCAATCCATGCCGGGTTTTCAGGATTATGTTTTAAAAAGTATTTAAATAAAACATATGCTGCAGGCGCAAGGCCCATGGGTGCACCGGGATGTCCGGAATTTGCTTTTTGAACCGCATCTATGCAGAGGGTTCTGATTGTGCTTACGCTTAATTGATCAAGATCTGTCTGGTGGGCCATTGTTATCTCTCCTGTATCATTAATAATTATTTTTTATATTAAATATTTAATAAAATTTTATAACCGGAATATCACATGTAATTTATTTTTTGCTTTTTTTTTTCACAACTATAAAGCCCTCATGAATTCGGGTTTAAGCTCCACATTTCCCTTGAGTGCCTGGGATATGAGTTCAAGTGTTTTCTCTTTTTCTTGGGGCAGTTTGGCTCGTATTGGAAGATAATTTGATGCATGATTTGCGTGGAAAAGTCCATTGGTAAGGTTTGTTGAAGAAATCATTAAACCAAGTTCTTCAAGCATCTCTTCCGGGCTGAGCAGTTCAAATTCACCCTTTTCATATTGATCATTGAGTTCAGTGCCCGGTACCAGCATCAGACTTAGTGCCCCCACAAAATCAGGATCAATGGCAGATAAAACTCTACCTGTTTCCATGGCATGCTGTCTGGACTTAAGTTTTTCTCCTAGTCCCACAAGAACAGTAATAGATAATTGCATACCTGCGTTTTTGATGCGTTTTCCCATTTTAATCATTTTTGCAGAATCAGCACCCTTGCAAATATCCTTTAAAATTTGATCATCCCCGGATTCAAGCCCCATATAAACAAGATTAACACCAAGTTCTTTAAGCTCTTTTAATTGTTCATCGGTTTTCATGCCAATCCCTTTTGTATTGGCATACAGCCCCACTCTATCCACCCAGGGAAGCCGATCTTTAATTTTCTTTAAAATTTTTACCAGCCTTTTCTGGGGAACAATCATGGCATCACCATCACAGATAAAAAGCCGGTTCTGCCTTTTGCAGTATTCTTTTGCAAATTCAATATCTTCAAAAATGACGTCATCTTTTTTAATATTAAAACGTTTCTCCCTGAATGTACCGCAAAAAGTACATTTATTATGGGAACATCCAAGGGTTACCTGCAGTAGAATACTGTTTGCCTCGCTTGGAGGTCTTATCATCATGCCTTCATAATGCATCTGTTTGTATTTCCTTAAAATTTTAAACCTTTTAATAACAGGTATGATGGAAAAATTCAATATTTTGATTAGC
>CAZYDL010000219.1:0-6174 GCA_964646305.1 uncultured Desulfobacula sp.
AGCCATGAAAGAAGGGGCCGAAGACTATATTTTAAAACCCTTTGACATGGAAGAACTGAGGCTTGTCATTAAAAAAATCATGGAAAAAAGAGAGTTGTTTTTAAGCAATATCCGTTTACAGCGTCAACTTGAAAAAAAATATACATTTGAAAATATTATTGGAACCAGTGAAGCAATGATGACGGTTTTTAAAAACATCAACTATGTCAAGGATTCAAAGGCAACTGTTCTAATCCGCGGCGAGACCGGTACGGGAAAAGAACTGGTTGCCAGAGCAATACATTTTAACAGTATCAAGGCTTCAAAGCCTTATCTTCCTGTCAATTGTGCTGCACTCAATGAGAACCTTCTGGCAAGTGAATTGTTTGGTCATGTAAAAGGGGCATTTACCGGTGCAATATCTGACAAAAGAGGGCTATTTGAGGCTGCCAACGGTGGAACCATATTTCTTGATGAGATCGGGGATATTGGGATAGGGCTTCAACAGACATTCTTACGGGCATTGGAAAACGGAGAAATACAGCCCGTAGGCTCCTTTGAAAGGAAAAAAGTTCCTGTGAGAATCATTGCAGCAACAAACAAAAATCTTGAGGCTATGGTTGATCAGGGGAGTTTTAGAAAGGATCTATATTACAGGCTGAACGTTGTTTTAATTGATTTGCCGCCTTTAAGAGAACGCAAATCAGATATCGGGATACTGGCATACCATTTTTTAAAGCAGTACTCAGCTCAAAATAATAAAAACATACACCGTATATCTCAAAAAGTTCTCCGGCTGCTGGAAAATTATAACTGGCCAGGAAATGTCAGGGAACTTGAAAATATTATTGAGAGAGCAACACTTTTTGAAGTCAGCCAGGAGATCACCCTGGACAGTCTTCCGCCTTCACTGACAACCTCCCCCTTAGTTTCAGATATGAAATTTTTTTCTAAAGATATAAAATCTTTGGAACAATTGAGCAAAAATCATATCATTAAAGTTCTGGAAACAACTAAGCAAAATAAAACGCAAGCATCTAAATTATTAGGTATCGACAGATCCACTCTATGGCGTATAATGAATCGCCTGGAAATGAACTGAATACCAACATCAGCATTCATACAAACTCCCTCTCCTTGAGATGGTGCAAAATGCAACACCTGTTGCACTGCGCATCATAATATTTCTTTTAATTATAGAGTACTTTCAATAAATACCATCGTATTTACAGTCAGTTATCCTTATCTTTTTTCTATGGCACACTCATTGCTCTTATGAATCCACAATGATCAGGTCAGTAAAACACATCGCCGTTTGATTAGAGCTCTCAACTCTTACATTTGTGGCGTTGTGAAGCAGGTTTATAATAATATTAAGGAACGCTGGAGGACTTATGAAAGATCATATTTTTGGAAATTTAACTGATTGGGGGATTGTTCTGGATAAACTAAAAAAATTATCAGATAGCAGAGAACTTGGCAATTATCAGGATGAGTTGATCCGCCTGCTTCGTTTTGACCAGAACTGGCGTTTGAGAGAAGCTGCAATTGAGTCTTTGCCTCTTGTTGAGAACCCCAGCCTTAATCTGGCAAGAGAAATCATTTCATTAATAAAAAGAAAAGATCTTTATTATGATGTCAGGATACTGGCAACGGACGGCCTTGAAAAATTGGCAACAACTATTGTTAACAACAGGGGCTTTGACAAAGATATTTTAAAACAATTTGTCCTTTCAATCCTAACAGATCTGGAGGTTTTACTTACTTCGCCTGAACCACCGAACTTTCACGATGCATTACAAAATTCTATGAACCAGATCAAGGAGATTGAGGCAGCAATTTAAATAATAGCCCGGAAAAATAAATAGATGAATCGTAAAAAAATATTAAAAGGAGCCAAAACATGCTGATCGGAATACCAAAAGAAATAATGTACAAGGAAAACAGGGTGGCAGCACTTCCGGAAACAATTGAAAAATTTATAAAGCTTGGATTTAATGTGCTTGTTGAAACAAAGGCCGGTGCCGGGGCTTTTACGAATGATGAAGAATACCGGAAAGCCGGGGCCGAAATCGCAGCTGATGCAGCCGAGGTTTTTGACAGATCAGATATCATTTTGAAAGTCAAAGAACCTTTGTTCAATGATCAGTTCAATAAGCATGAAATTGATATGCTAAAGGAAAACCAAATCCTTATAACTTTTCTGCATCCAGCAGCCCCGTCAAATCATGGCGATGTAAAAAAACTTCAGGACAGAAACATCACGGCATTTACAATGGACGGCATCCCCAGGATCTCAAGAGCCCAGCGCATGGACCCGTTGACATCCATGAGTGCTATAACCGGCTATAAATCCATCATTATTGCGGCAGCAAATTTCCCAAAATTCGTTCCTATGATTGGCACATCCATTGGTATGATAAAACCGGCTAATATATTGGTGGTAGGCACCGGTGTTGTCGGACTTCAGGCAATTGCAACAGGAAAAAGGCTGGGGGGTGTTGTAAAGGCCATTGATATCCGTCCGGAAGCAAAAAAAGAGGCCGAGAGTTTAGGAATCAAAGTAGTGGGTTTCGATGCACCTCCTGAACTGTCCGTTGGAGAAGGTGGTTATGCCAAAGCACTTCCGGAAGAATGGCTTGAAAAGGAAAAAGAAGCACTCGCTCCTTTGGTAGCAGATTCTGATATTATTATTCTCAGCGCTCTTGTCCCAGGAGAAGTTGCCCAGCACCTGATCACTGAAAAAATGGTTGAAACAATGAAACCCGGATCTGTTATTATAGATGTATCCATTGATCAGGGTGGGAATTGTGCTATGACAGACCCAGGAAAAGAATTAATTCATAACAGCGTTTACATCTGCGGAATTAAAAATATACCCGGATCACTGCCGGTTCATTCTTCGTGGCTCTATGCCAACAATCTTTATTATTTTGTCGAAAACCTGTTTAAAAACGGTGCTGATGACTTTGACATGACAGATGAAATCATCAAAGACTCTCTTGTGACGCATAAAGGAAAACTTTATCACCAAGGTACTCTCAAGGCCATGGGGGAATGATCATAAAAAAATTTTCAGGAGTAAATCAATGACAAATCTTTTATTGATGGCAGGTGTTTTTGGGTTTTCTTTTGTGGTTGGGTATTTTTTGATTTCCAGAATACCCACATTGCTTCATACCCCGTTGATGTCTATGACAAATGCCATTTCCGCTGTGACCATATTAGGCGTTTTGATTCTTTTCTCAGTTGCATCAACCAGGATTGAGCAGATAATCGGGTCCGTGGCTTTTATCATGGCCGCTTTCAACCTTGTGGGAGGTTTTGCGATTACTGACAGGATGTTAAGACTGTTTAAGAAAAGAGAAGAGGAGGTCCAGGAATAATGATAGAAATATACTCTGCCATGAATCTGTTCCTGGATTTTTGTGTAATCGGCATACTTATACTGGGAATCTGGCTGTTTCGCTGGCCTCACAGGGCAAAATATGGCAATCTCATTGCTGCTTTTGCTTTAGCTTGTGCTGCTGCTCTGATTCTTTATCGAAACGGAATCATGCATCCCAATATAGTATTGTTCTCTCTTGTTATCGGTTCTGCTGCAGGATTCTGGGTCGCCAGGAGAATTACTATGATTCAGATTCCAGCCATGGTTGCCTTTCAGCATGGTGCTGGTGGAGTTGCAGCATTTTTTCTCTCCCTTGCTGAACTGATGAGGGGCACTCAACACCTTGGAGTGGTAAATGAAATTTCAGGGCTCTTAGGACTTGCTATCGGATCATTGACTTTCAGTGGCAGCATGATTGCCGGAGGGAAACTGTCAAACAAGCTTGGCCAGACTCCACGAATACTTCCGCAGCATACACTTCTTGTCATAATAAACCTGATCGGTATTATTATGCTGATTGTTACAGCACTGTTTGCGCCCATGGAAAGCCGGATATATCTTTATATTCTAATCATTTTCATGTCAATTTTGTTTGGTGTTATCTTTTCCATTCGTATTGGCGGTGCTGACATGCCGGTTTTAATTTCATTTTTAAATGCAACAGCAGGTGTGGCTGCAGCTTTCTGCGGTATGATTATTGAAAACAAGCTATTGATTTCCTGCGGTGCCACTGTGGCAGCTTCTGGATCGATATTGACACACGTCATGTGCAAGGCGATGAATCGAAGCCTTTACAGGGTTTTCATTCCTGTTAAAAGTTTTTCATCCAAAAATGAAATTACTGAAGATGATAAAACTGATACAGATAATATCGAGCCAAAAGTAAACCATCAACAAACAATTCAAAATCAACAATCCATTGAAAATAAGAGTTTTCAGAAAGTACTTGAATATGCTTTGGATGCAGATAAAGTCATTATAGTTCCGGGCTATGGTATGGCTGTGGCACAGGCACAGTTTGCTGTGATTGAACTGTCAAATCTCATGATCTCCATGGGAAAAAATGTGGTGTTTGCAATTCATCCTGTAGCAGGCAGAATGCCGGGACACATGAATGTTCTTCTTGCTGAAGCTGGTATTGAGTATGATTTACTCAAAGAAATGGATGATATAAATCCTGAATTTAAGAAAACAGATTTCACTCTGGTTATCGGGGCATGTGATGTAGTGAATCCTGCTGCCATAGAAACGGACGGATCACCCATATCAGGGATGCCCATTTTGCTTACCCATGAATCAAAACATGTAGTGTGCTGCAATCTGGATGATAAACCCGGGTACTCTGGTGTTAATAATCCTTTGTATGAAAATAATAATACAACATTATTGCTTGGAAACGCTAAAGAGACAATTGAACAACTTGTTGAAAGTCTTTCTAACACAGAACCTGTTGTTGAAGAAACATCAAATCAGGATAATGAGAAAACACCATTGAATTCTGCAATCACCGCGCTTTTATCTGCCCAAAAAGTAATCATAATACCAGGATATGGTATGGCTTTGGCACAGGCGCAGTTTAAGGTTGTAGAGCTTGCTTCAATACTTGAATCAATGGGGGTGGATGTCAAGTTTGCAATTCATCCGGTAGCCGGTAGAATGCCGGGACACATGAATGTTCTTCTTGCTGAAGCTGAAGTCGATTATGACAAGCTTTACGAGATGGACGATATAAATCCTGAATTCAAACAGACAGATGTTGTTCTTATCTTGGGTGCATGTGATGTTGTAAATCCGTCAGCAATGGATAGTGAAGGCACTCCAATTTCCGGAATGCCGATACTGATGGCCCATGATGCAAAAAGAATAATCATATGTAATTTTGATGCAAAACCAGGCTATTCAGGAGTTGAAAATACCCTGTATAAGGATAAAAAAACGATTATGCTGTCAGGTGATGCAGCATCAACAGCAAAGGATTTGATTGATGCCTTTAAAAAATAAATTTGCAAAATCAAAAACATACTATTGCCCACATTGCAAAAAAGTTTTGATGAAAGGTGATGTGAAAAGATTGAATATGATTTGCCAGCATTGTCATAAGTTGGTTAATGCCAGAGAGGATGAACTTTTAAAACCTGAAAATTAGTATAAATAATTGAGTTAACCACTATCAGGGTCGAATATCTGAAAAATAACCTCTACACATTTAAAAACAGTTATTCGGCAAGTGATATGCCATGACAATAGAGCTTGTTATTTTAATTTTTTTAATAAGATTTTTCTGTCAATTTTTAAAATTTCAAGGGCTTTTGCCTTATTTCCACCTGTCTGTTGAACTACGTCCCTGACATATCTTTTTGACATATCTTCCAGGCTGAGATCAAGGTGCGGATTATAATTGACTTTAAATTTCATTGTTTCAGGAAAATCCCCGCTGTCTATTATATCCTTATCACTCATGATCAGGCTTCGATGAATAAGATTTTCAAGTTCCCTGACATTGCCGGGCCAGGAATATTTTTTTAGAGTAATGATTGCCTTATCAGTAAAGACTGATTCTGATCGTCCAAGCTCTTTGGCATATTTTAAGGCAAAATGCTTTGCAAGAAGAATAATATCATCTTCACAGTCCTTAAGAGGTGGTATTTCTATATTGATAACATTTAAACGAAAAAATAAATCCTGGCGAAACAAGCCTTTTTCAACCAGAGCTTCCAAATTTTTATTAGTGGCTGCAATAATTCTGGTATCGATTTTTTTAGTTTGAGTTTCTCCAATCCGGCGGATTTCTTTTTCCTGTAGTACCC
>CAZYDL010000220.1:0-6113 GCA_964646305.1 uncultured Desulfobacula sp.
TTCTTATAGGTTGAGAACAAACCGCACAAATAACATATAAGTTATAGATATCAGGAGATTTCTTAAATTTCAATCACAGAATAAGATTGAGGGGGAAGCGCCGTTAAAAATCCACCTTCGGTTAATTTTACTATCCGTGAGTTTAACCAATCTTAATTTTCCCGTTTTAAAAAGAGCCAAGGCATAAAATGTTTCTTTGTTATTTCGTCGCGGTATACAGTTTGTTTAAGTATCAGTATTTAAATTAGCCATATTGGATAGAACAATAATACTGTAAATATAAAAAAATAACGTTTCATATTCCTCCAAGAGAATAATATTTTCTACATATCATTACAAACAACCGATGATTACAAAAAGGCCTATCAAAATAATCTGTAAGTCGCAACTTCATTTTTTCAACTATATAAACCTAAAATTTTATCTCTAAGAAATGATTCAGATTTGGATACTTATCCATGACGTAGAAATCGGCAATATGGAGGATTATATATTATAAGCTGGAATCTCATGCTAAGAAAAATTAAAAGCAGTCCATACCATATATGGTGGTGAAAGGAATTTTGATTTTACTGAGAACTACACGTTATAGTTCTCGCCTGGACATTGAAGCTAAACCCCCAATATTTGTTTGGAAGTCCTTACCCAATTTGAATTTTTACTCGTCAGCTTTTATACCATGATTAAACGCTAGTAAATTGACTAAAAGAATCATTCTTATTCCTTTTGGAGAAATCAAAATCATACTTGACACCATAAGATAAATATGAGATAGTATCATATATGGTAATTTAAAGATACCATATATGATACCAACTTAAATCATGAGAGGTATGATGCAACACTTTTTCTACCCATCAGCCATAGCAGTTTTTGGCGTAGGTTCCGGTTCTTCCAATTTGGCCAAGAATATTATTCATAATTGTCTGGAAATGGGTTATGCAGGTAAGATCCTACCGGTGGGGAAAAATCCGGGTGTAGTTTTCGGTAAAAAAATCATAACAGATCCTGAAAGTTTACCTGAAGGTATTGATCTCGCCGTGTTCTTAGTTCCGTCTCATCTTGTGGGGAAATATCTGGATGTCTGTGGTAGTAAAGGTATTCGCCATGCCGTTATTTCGACTGGCGGATATCGTGAATTTAAAGAAACAAACAACTCAGCGGAAGATACCCTTCTTGAGACTGCAAAACGTCATGGAATAAGATTTATTGGACCGAACTGCATTGGAATTATAAATACAAGATCAGGACTCTGCACTCCATTTAACCCAATTAATACTAAAAACTTCAAAAAAGGTACTGCAAGCATAGTTGCTCAAAGCGGTGGTGTAGCCAATCAGGTTGCTCATTCTTTTTCAGATGAACATATCGGCTTTTCAAAGATAATGAGTATTGGAAACAAGCTGGATTTAGATGAAATAGATTTTATTGAATATCTGATAAATGATAAGGATACTAAGCAAATACATCTCTATCTGGAAAGTATTGATAATGGAAGAAAATTGATGCGCATTGCCAAAAAATCCACAAAACCCATTGTTATACTTAAATCAAATGTAAGCCAGACGGCATCTGAAGTAGCCAAATCTCACACAGCCGCACTCTCTAACAATGATAGTATTGTAGAAGGTGCTATGAGGCAGGCAGGGATTATTCGAGTAAACACTATTCATGAAATGACCATCTGTGCCAAAGCACTTCGTTTGCCTGAATTAAGAGGTAACAGATTGGTTGCCATATCCCTTTCAGGAGGTTTTTCCGTAATGCTTGGAGATGCGTGTGAAAAACATGGTTTTAAATGTCCAGCCTTGCCGGAATCGCTTATTCATAAAATAGAAAGTTTTAGGAGAGGGGGTGTGATCCGAATGACAAATCCTATGGATTTCGGAGATATTCACACTATAGAGGCTTTGATTTTTGCTCTTAAAGAGTGCCTTGCCCTTGATAATATTGATGGCATGGTACTCTCAATTATGTATGGGCCGGAAATAGCTAAAATGTTTGGGAAAGAGATGAGTACTCTTGATAAACTATTGAACACTTTTACTCAGATAAGCAAGGAGGCCAATAAACCAATAGGACTCAGTTTTTTTGCTGAACGGCGTTATATTGAGCAGTTAAAAGCTGTGAACACATTCCCCGTTTTTAATGACCCTGAAGAAAGTGTCCTTGCAATTAAAATGCTTTGGGATTACTCACGTAAGAAAATTATTAAGCAGACAAGTGAAAGAAATAATGACATTACAAATATATCTTCTGGAAAGACAAATTTAAAATCAGATCCAATCACAAAGAATATTGGGAAGAACCTGTTAGAAAAAATCATTATAAAGGGACGTACTAATCTTTCTGAATATGAATCAAAACAATTTTTAGCGTCATATCAAATCCCTATTACCCAGGAAATGCAGGTTAAGAACGAATCATCCCTTATTAAATCTATTGAAAATATTGGATACCCAATTGTTTTAAAAGGATGTTCATCTGATATTTTTCATAAAACGGAAAAAAATTTAATTGGTATAAATATTAGAAATGAAGACGAAGCACTGATATCGTTTAAAAAGATATCTTCCAGAATGAATGGAACTGAAAGTAGTATTCTGGTTCAGGAAATGGTCAAAGGAAAACAAGAACTGGTCGTAGGATTAATAAATGATCCTCACTTTGGTCCGTGTGTTATGTTTGGGCTTGGAGGAATATTTACAGAGATTTTAAAAGATGTTTCTTTTAGAGTAGCCCCCTTGGACAAATATGACGCTTTAGATATGATAAATGAGATTAAAGGATATAAAATTCTGGGTGCTGTTCGTGGAATGGAAGCGGTTGATATAAACATATTAACAGACATCTTGATAACTGTAGGAAAAATCGGCATGGAAAATAAAAATATCAAAGAAATCGATATAAATCCACTGATAATATCAGGGAATAAACCGGTTGCAGTTGATGCATTAGTAGTGTTGAAAGCATCAAAGGAATAGGTAGGGAATTATGAAACAAATAACTTCGCCCCGCACAACAGCAGTAGACAGAGCCATTGATGTGATCGAACTTTTGTCGGAGAATGAAGGGGCCTTATCTTTATCGCAGATTATGAATGAGTTGGATATTCCAAAGCAATCTCTTATCCGTATACTGAACACCCTGTGTGTCAGGGGGATTATTGACAAGGCTGAAAAAAGAGGATTCTACCGGCTGGGGATAAACCTTTTATTTACAGAAAACCACCTTCAAGATAAAAGAAACTTGCGTTCAATTGCCTGGTCTTTCATACAGGAACTATCCCAAAGAACCCGTAAAACAATTGAGCTATCAATTCGTGACCGGGATCAGATTGTCTGTATTGAACGTATACAAGGAAATGAAAGCGTTAATATTTATTCTCGTATTGGAGCTGTATATCCTTACTTCCATGCAGTCAGTGTAGGTAAAGTATATCTATCCCAAATGGATACTGAAAAGAGAAAAGAAAATTTAAAAAAAATCGGTCTACCTGCTGTAACAGAGCATACCATAACTGATGTCGGTACATTAGAAAAAGAACTGAAAAACGTTATAAGCAATGGTTTTGCCTTTGAAGATCAGGAGTTACGTAAAGGGGTTCGGAGGGTAGCGGCTCCCATATATGATAATCAGAATAAGATCGCAGGCTGTATCAGTATTGCCGCCCCTATTTTTAGTTTTGAGTTGGATGATGTCAATAAACTTGGGATGTTGGCAAAAAAGACAGCAGATGAAATATCTAAAAGTTTGGAGTAATAATACATTGGAAATTGATTGTTTAAGGATATAATTTATGTATCAAAATTTTAAAGAGCTTGAAGAAAAAGCCCTGAAGCTTGGCCCGAAACCGGTTGCTGTCCTCTTTCCTGACAGCCCTGATGTAATGAAGGCTGTTATCGAAGGTGCAGATAAGGGATTGATTAAGCCGATATTAGTAGGGGATCGCACCAAAATTGAAATAACCACTCAGCAATTCAATATAAAGCCTGAGGATTTTAAAATTATTGATGAAAAAGAACCGCAAAAAGCTTCTGACAGATGTATTGACATGGCAAGAACAGGAATAGTTGCATTTGTTGTAAAGGGTAATATTATAACAAGTTATCTTTATCGTTCACTTATCAGACACACCAAAACGAACACTCCTGACCAAACCCCCTGTACTTTGTGCTTTCACCAGGCAGATAATATTAAAAAAGTGTTTCTCATAACTGATCCAGGTGTCAATATTAATCCCGACGTTTCCATAAAAAGAAAAATTTTAAAAAATGCTGTCAATGCTCAACATCGGATGGGGTGTAAAAATCCAAAAATCATGATCATTTCAGCAGATCACATTAGTGGTTCCAAAGCAAAAAAGCAAAACGAGACAGATATTCTTCGACAGCTTGCTAAGGACAACAAAATGGGGGAATGTCGTCTCTCCAACACCAAAAACCTTAATTCTGAGTTCCCGAATCACAGGGTAGAGACAGACGATTTTCCAGATATTTTTCTTGTTCCCAATATTGATGCAGGCAATATTTTGGTAAAAAGTATTGATCATTTAGGCGGAGGCGTTCGGCAATGCGTGACAGTCGGCGGTGATATCACTGTTTTAACGCCTTCCCGCTCGGACAGATCTGTAGACAGAATACTAAATCTTTCTTTAGGTATTATTCTCTCTGAACCGGGAGGTGTATGATGGAATCTTTTCATATTAAAAACATCTTAAAATTTGCCCGAAGAAAAAAAAGAAAAAGAATTGTTGTAGCAGGAAATTATAACAGCGCTGCCGTAGACGCTGTTTTACAGTCTCAAAAGATGGGCTTTGGTAATCCAATATTTTGTGGAAAAGAATTTTTAGTATTAAAAACAAAAGAGACTATAGCTTTTGATAATTGTGATGCAGCCTGTGCCCTTGAGAAGGCAGTTGATATGGTCAATAATAGCAAAGCTGATATCCTGCTGAATACAAACCCTTTAACATCTGAATTTTTACAGCTTGCAGCCGGAATAAATAATTTACATTCCCGGGTTATGAATTATATAAATATATTTGCCTCGCCAAAAGAACAGCGCCTTACTCTGTTTACAGATACGCTTATCAATCCAGATCCTGAAATATCGGAGAAAATTGATATTATTCATAATACAATACCTGTTGCTGATGTTTTGGGGGTAAAAGACCCTAACATTGCTGCATTAGCACCTGTTGAGTTTGTTAATCCTGCAATAAGATCAACCATGGATGCTGCCATTCTTTCCAAGATGTCCCAGCGCGGTCAATTTGGCAAAAATGTGGCAGTTGAAGGACCACTTGCCATGGATAATGCAGAATCAGCCATTGCTGCAAAGCAGAAAGGCGTTGAGAGCATTGTTCCCGGTAATGTGGATATTTATCTGTTTCCGGATGTTGAATCGGCAAATATAACAGCCCAGTTTTTATCTTTTGTGTTTCAGGTCAAACTTTGCGGTATCCTGACAGGCACCGGGATACCTGTAATTGTTCAATCTTCATTGGAGCAGAATAATTCATGGATTTATAATATTGCTTTAGCAGTATTAATGTTAAAGGCAGATTGATAATTATGAAACTGATATGTGAAAATCTTGAAAAACAATATCAGGGATTTGACGATTTGGTTTCCGGGCTGAATAAAAAACAATGGCATGATAAAACACCTTTTTTCCACTGGACTATATTTGACCAAGTCGCTCATATTGCCTTTTTTGATCATGAAGCATTGCTGTCCATTGAGAGCCCCGGCAAATTCATGGAACGTGCTAAAGGTGTTATGTCGGTTATTATGTCCGGTAAAAGCTGGCGAGCTTATACCAATTCACTGCTGGGTACTGATGATCCATCAGAACTTTTGAATCTCTGGCGGGATATTCGCAGCCGACTCCTTTCACTGCTGATCAAAATGTCTCCTGAAGATCGAGTGAGCTGGTATGGGCCTGATATGAGTGCTCTTTCTTTTGCAACCGCCCGTTTGATGGAGACCTGGGCTCATTCTCAGGACGTCCTTGATTTACTGAAAATAAAGAGAGTGTATGGGACAGAACTCTTTCACATAGCCCATATTGGGGTAACGACTTTTGACTGGAGCTTCATTATAAAAAAG
>CAZYDL010000221.1:0-6108 GCA_964646305.1 uncultured Desulfobacula sp.
TTTTCGGATCATCTGTTACCATTGGTGAAATGCTTGACCCTATCAATGATCTGGTAGAGCAATTCTCGACCCTAATGAAATATGCATTAGGATCATTAATTATACAAAAGCTTTTGCTGGAAATAGTTTCAGAAACTTTTTTCAAGATATTGATATCAATCTCGGGTGTAATTTTATTTTTTACAACGTTCATGCGCAATGTAAAATATTTCAATATGGCAATGAAGATTTTTGTTTTCATGCTCTTTCTTAGATATATAATTGTTCTGGCAATTACAATGAATGCCGTTGTAGACAATACATTTATCAAGGAAAAATTTGAAAAGAATATCCAGACTTTAGAAAGTTATAAGATTGATATTGAATCTATTTCAAATATGTCGGAAGTCGCAGGTAAAATAGAAACTGCCTTAAATAATGAACTCATAGCACTTCAAGACAAACGCGATCAAGAATTATCAAAATTAAGTAATCTTTCTGAAAAAATATCCATCATTGATGGAGAGATCGATCAAATTGAGCAAAAACTATCTGAGCGGGAAGATCAGATAGGGTTATTCAAAACCATTAACATTTTAAATAAAGATGAAGAGGTTAAGAAGCTTGCTTCTGAGTTGTCATTAAAAGAATCTGAGCGTGATCGCCTTTCGTCAGAAAAAAGAAGCGTTAAGGAAAACATAGAAGATATGGATGAGGATGTCGTAACTATTACAGACAGATTATCCGGAAAAAACAAAGGGGTACTTGAATCACTTAGATCTATGACTTCAAATATTGCCGGTAAAATGAAAGCCTTGAAAACCGAAATATCTGAATTGGTCGATAGAATGGATGAGGCTGTTCCAACCGTCCTAAATTTGATGGCTTTATTTACTTTTAGAGTAATAATTTTGCCGTTGATTTTTCTTTATTTATTTCTAAAAGGTTTCAAATTCATTTGGGGTATCGAATTTAGGAAATCCTTTGGAAGAGCCATTCCCGGTGAGGTCTTACTTGATAATAACAAACAGCATGCAGCCCCAGGAGTAAAGCCTTGATTATTACATGATAATTTTAAACATAAACAATCCAAATGAACCGGACGAGCCGGTTATTTGTAGCGTTGAAAATGCAATTACATAGATTTTTTAATCCCTGCAAGATCTATAATCACAGCACATTCCAGCCCGAATGGCAGGTACCCGGCATATCCCAGAACCGGCATTTCAAACAGATGAAATACCTGTACATAGGGGATAGCGTATTGCCACCTGGCCAGGCTGTAGAAATTAAACATCTCCCAGAAAAAACCGCAGATCAAAGCGGCAATAGAATAGGCTGTCACCATTGTATAATCCCCTTTTTTTACACCTTTCAGGATATGGAGAGAATCAAATAAAATTAAGCATCCAGTAAAAATAAAAAAGGGACAGATCCATATCAAAAAAAAGAGTGGATCTGGAAATACGCCGATCAAGAGAAGAAGAACAGAAGATATGATCACTGAAAACATGGCAAAGGTTCGTGAATTAATTGTTTTAAATTCCTTCATACCCTTAAATCCGCTTTTAAACCGGTCAAAGGTTAAAAGGTATTCTTTCATACTTTCTACTGCCGGCAGCACTGTGGAAAAACTTAAGGTGGCCAGGAGAAAATATTTGCCGGCCGAATATTGGCTTCCAGAATAATACCAGTTCCCGACAAACCGGTTCAAATATTCAAACATCCACCAGAATACAGCGCTGACAATAAACAGACGTATGAATTTATATGGAGAATTTATCAAAGGGCATTGATGATTACGCTGAAAGGTCAATGCATTAACACAGACAATCCAGCAGAACCATAGAGGAAAAAAGGTATGAGCCTGTAAGGTTGAAAACCAGTCAAACCGGGTCCAGGCCAATATCCAGAAACAAGCAAGGCCAATAAATGAACCATATCCCCACCAGGGTAGTTGCCCATCTGTCTTTTGGGATGCAAAGCTTTTATATGCCAGACCTTTTTTGAAAAAAGGCAGGACGGTTACGATAACAAACACAGATATTGTAATAAATATAGTTATGGAATAGGGAGCATGAGATGTAATAACCGTTTTGGGTGGGAATACAAGATAAGGCAGAACATTTTGCCCGGTAAAGAAGATGCCCAAAAGCGGTAATGCCAGTATTAATCCCATGGGGATGATGAAAATTAAAATAATCATAATACCTCTCGCCTGATGAAGGATTTGTTATTTTATCGCATAGTGCAGATTTAGGCAACCAGACCTCCCGAATGTATCCTTTTTTCAAACGAGCTGGCCAGCCCTCCTATTTCACGAATTTATAAAAATAACTAATTCATATAGGCAAAAACTGATTGTTTTTAAGGCGATCGTTTTTGTTGACTCAAAGCAGCTACTTGATATTATTAAAAATAATTATTATGAACAGCTAAGCAACATTTTATAAAAGTCAAAGTAATTGGGGACCCGAACGATAACACGCAGGAATTGATGATATAGGGTTAGAAAATACAAATAACCCAGGACAGAAGGATAACACTCTTCTTTGAATGTTATACAGTTAGGTAACAAAATCGTGAATGTTATACAGAAGCACACAACTACTATATACGATTTAAGAATCACATTTGAATATGATGACGGAAAAACAGTATCTTTTAATAGAAGAATATGGCTGTAGTGCCTAACATTGCAAATGCACTCGGATGCCCAAATTTGCGACGATCGTGCCTTGCTATTCAGGTTTTGGCTGCCGGTGATTTGCTGAGTTCACGGCGGCTGCACCGCGATCCCTAAGGGGAAATTTAGATGACAAAAGATGATCAAGACACCCTGAGTACTCAGATTATCAATCGGGCATTGGAATATGGGGGATCTCTTGCCGGGATCTCTCGTATTGAGGATCTGAAAAAATCTCCGTCACACACTGTATACGGTGTTATGCCCGAATTCGATGGTGTGGGAACAATAAAAGTTGAAGGAAAAAAACAAGATCAGGTTCAGTGGCCTGATGAGGCCAGATCTGCTGTTGTCATTGCTGTTGCCCACGCGATTGAAAAACCTGAACTTGATTGGTGGATCAGCGGGCTCAAAGGTGGAACCATGGGAAATGCAAAAGCAACGTCTGCCTCTGGTAGTTATGCCGATTAAAACAGAAATTGATATCATTATTTTGGCCAAATTAAGAAGCTGCTGTTTATGATAAGCATGAACAGAAAAAACATCGATATTATTGGTTAGAAAATAAAATATAAATTCAAAAAAAACGGGGGATAAAGTCATGATCTATTTGGTTTGCGGAGTTATGGTTTGCATTCTTTCTATGGCCGGAGTCTACACATCTTCAATGGATCTGATCTGGTGCTTTATAGGATTTGCCATCGGCATTTATTTGATTGTAAAGGGCAAAAAAAAGATTGGGTTTATAAAGCAGAAATGAACCGGTCAAGCCAGTTATTTGGAATCGTTAAACATAGTCGGTGGACAGAGTCAGTTTTCAAAAGGGTACAGAACTCTAAACACTGACAAATAAAGGTATTTTACAAACTGAACAGATTTTAACGCATAAAGCGAATTTTCTAAGCCACAAACAGTTACCTGTTTTTTCAAGCAATAATTTCTAAGGCTTTTGATCTGTTTTCTTGGCCTGGTTGTTGCTTTAACTTTCGTTATCAAACTTTATGGAGGAAATATGGCAATTTTTACAGGCAACAGCACAGCCGCTTTGTTCAAAAACATTCATATTTCTGCTGTTGAAAATGATGTGACTGATGGATTGTTTGCCGGGCATTTACAAGAGCAGATGGCAGGTCTCTCTAATTCCGGTATTGGCAGCGAAAAACAGTCAGATGGCGAATATTCTGATGATTTGGCTGCCATCAAGGAAAAGGGTCTGGTCTCATATATCATGGAACTTCACGAAAATAAAATCAGGGAAGAAATCCTGGCATCCATGGGACTTACCGAGGAAGATCTTGCAAAGATGTCCCCGGAACAGAGAGCTGCCATTGAAAAGCTTATAGCTGAAGAAATCCAGAAACGTCTGGCAGCAGAGTCATTGCTACAGGATGATGATGGCAAAAATACAAAGAATGATCAAAGAGCTGATAAATCTCAATTGGAAGAGATTCTGTTTGGAATGAATTCGGTTTCCCCTTTCAAAATGGAAGAGATAAAGGAAGAGGTAAAATTGCAGTAAAATTTACCCTAAATGGAACAAATTTCCTCATTAGATCATGTAGAGAAACTCAAATTGAGGAAGCAAAACAAAATAAATCTGAACCTGATTGCCATATACTACGCATAGATTTCATTGACATAACCTAAAACCAAGACTATAATGTAGCAAAGTGCATCATTATGATGCTGATTGCATCGACAATAAATAGATTGATGATGGGAGGTTATGATGACCACTGTATCTTTAAGAATAGATCAAGACTTGGCGCTTCAAGCGGAGCGTGAGGCCAGAATCCAGAATAGATCAAAGACCAAACAACTTGAGTACTGGGCAAAATTAGGCAAAGCCATTTCATCTAAATTGAATATTACAGATGCTTTTGCCGTTTCTCAAGGTATAAAAACGATTAAATTAGAGGTAACTCCATCTGTTCAATCAATTCCCATTGATTCAGACGCTATATTTAATGATGCTGAAAACGATAGGACTAAAGGACTTCTTGCTAAAAATGTAACGTCTGCCAGAATATACTATGAGGCAAGCGTTGAACACCCAGGTTACCTTGATCGAGTGGATTCTGTCACTGGCAAAAGGCAGACTGGTTCATTTGAACACGGTGAGTTTAAGGCGCTTTAATGGCTAACCCAAGACAACTTTGGGTGTTAGCTGGCGGGAATGGTGCAGGCAAGTCTACATTCTACAATCTGTATCTTTCCAAATACGGCATCAAGTTTGTGAATGCAGATTTGATAGCTAAAGACTTAAATTCGGAAAATCCAGAAAATTTAAGCTATTATGCTGCAACCCTGGCTGCTAAAATCAGAGAAGATTTGATCTCGCAAGGAGTATCTTTTTGTTTTGAAACAGTTTTCTCTCATGAATCAAAAATTGATTTTCTTGCCCAGGCAAAGGCTAACGGTTATACGATCATCCTTGTATATATTCATTTATTTGATTCAAGCTTGAATGAGGCCAGAGTCAAACAGCGTATCTCAGAGGGAGGGCATAGCGTGCCAATCGAAAAGATTCACTCTCGGATACCCAGAACTATGAAACTCATAAAGACAGCTTTATCTATAGTCGATGAAGCGAGAATCTTAGATAATTCTTCTAAAGATAATCCATTTCAACAAATCATTGTGATGAAGTCTGGAAACTATGAAACAAAATCGGATCCCTTACCGGAATGGGCAAGGGATCTGATTCCAACCTAACGAAAACCTAACAAGAAACATGCTACGGGCAAGCCGTAGATGTTCAAAGTGATCTTTCTTGACCCCAGTATGATCAACGACAATTATTTTTTTCCTGTAACGACAATTAAAATTCCCGTTTCCCATTCCATATAACCTGTTAATTTCATTAAATAATACTTGCAAAATCAATCTCATTATGTATTCTATATTTATCCTTCCGGAGGATAGGGCTATGCTGGAGAGCAACCCGAGCGCCGAGAAGGTGACCGAAGTATGAGGGCCGTATTTTCATGTGCGGCCTTTACTTTTTGATTTCATACTTTGGTCCACCATGCGCTAAACTCCGGGGGTTTGGGGGCTGGCCCCCTTTATAAATTGGTAAAAAGTCCTTTTATTCATAAAATCCGGTTCTGCCATGCGTCAATCCACTGTGTGATAATATCTGACCAATAGTGCTTTCTGATGGCACAGACTCGATATCATTTTTTTCCATTTTATTTTTAATTGCTTTGGCACCGCAAAAAAGGCCACTGTTATATAATTCCAGACGTATTATTTTGACTATTTCTTTGATCTCTTCTTTTTTATATTCCGTATCAAGGCTTTGGTTGGACATTGTTATAATTCCTTTTTATTGGGCTCTTTATTCTTTGCTTGTTCCATTCGGTAACTGTTTATGTTTAATTCCAGGATGACGCTATGATGAACAAGCCTGTCGATGGCTGCTGCCGTGGTCATGGGATCTT
>CAZYDL010000222.1:0-6100 GCA_964646305.1 uncultured Desulfobacula sp.
GATTGTACTCATGTCCGGCATTCTTTTTCTTCTTGTTATGTTACCTTTTACCTTTATTCAATTTTTTTATGCCCCATGGCTTGAAGCCCAATCAAGGGCCAAAACTCCACGGGAATTGCCGAAAAATACGACAGGACATGTGATACTGACAAGTTTTGATCCCATGACCATCAATCTTGTGGAGCAACTCAAGAAATATGATTATGAATATGCCATTATAGCCACTGATTTGCAACGCGCGTTAGAGCTCTATGATATGGATTTCAAGGTGGTAGTGGGTGATCTGGGTGATCCTGAAACTTATAGACGTCTGCGTATACAAAACGCTGCTATGCTGGTTGCCAATAATGATGATATGATTAATACAAATATATCCTTTACAGTCAGGGAAATCTCTAAAAATGTACCCATTGTCACCAATGCAAATGTGGATGATTCCATCGATATTTTGCAGCTTGCCGGCAGTACTTATGTCTTCCAGTTTATGAAGATGCTTGGAGAATCTCTGGCGAGAAGAACGCTGGGAATGAGTATGGGAGCAAATATTATTGGGGAATTCGATGAACTTATCATTGCTGAAGCATCTGCAATGCGAACTCCACTTGAGGGAAAAACTCTTATTCAGAGCGATCTGCGGGAAAAAACCGGTGTGACAGTTGTCGGGCTTTGGGAGAGAGGCCAATTTAAAATACCTCAACCACAGACTCGGATCGATTCCACGACTGTGCTTGTGCTTGCCGGCTCTGCTGAACAGCTCAAAAAATATGATAAAATCTTCTCCATTTATCGTGATTATCACACCACTGATGCCCCAGTACTCATATTGGGTGGCGGCCGTGTAGGGCATGCTGCTGCACAAATTTTAGAAGATCAACAGATTGTTTATAAGATTGTGGAAAAAAATTCAAGATTGATTCAAAATAGTAAATATGTTCAAGGGAATGCTGCCGATCTTGATACCCTGAATCGGGCCGGTATACAAAAAGCTCCATCTGTGATTATTACTACTCATGATGACTCCATGAATATTTACCTCACCATTTATTGCCGCCAGCTGCGACCTGATATACAGATCGTCAGCAGAGCAAATCTTGATAGCAATATATCCAAACTGCACAGAGCTGGAGCAGATCTTGTCATGTCACATGCTTCAATGGGAGCTAATACCATACTTAATCTTTTAAAACCCGATAAAGTGCTGATGTTTGCAGAAGGGTTGAACATCTTCCGTACGTCAGTCCACTCATCCCTTGCGGGTAAATCTATTGCTGAAAGTCAAATCAGGAAACAAACAGGCTGTAGCGTAATAGCTATTGGTAAAAAAAATAAAATGGATATTAACCCTGAACCTTCGACTCTTCTTAGAGAACATGATGAAATGGTCTTGATTGGAACAAGTGATGCGGAAAAACGTCTTATGGATATTTACTAATAATAGTGAGTTGGTCAACTTGCAAGGATGTAAAAAACCATGAATGCAAAGGTATCAAAAAAGACAATCAAACAGATACTTATATACTTATTTTTCCAAGTAGTAGATTTTTTACTTCGTGGTTTCAATTTGAGCTTTTCAAGTTGTGTTAAAAAAACGTATATTGAAGTTCATCAATAACGAGACTAAATTTGATCATAGGATTTTCTATGGATATTCTGGTGTTTGGTACTTGTTTTGTCATAATTGCAGTTGCTTCAAAACAGATCGGACAAAGCCTGGCTAAAATAGGGCTTCCTTTGATCAGTGGATTCTTATTGACCGGTGTTGTTGCAGGGCCTTATATACTAGACCTGATTTCTGTGGAAGCTACAATGAATTTAAGGTTTGTGGATGAAATTTCCCTGGGATTTATTGCTTTCGCTGCCGGAGGTGAGCTTTATCTAAAAGAGCTTAAAACCAGACTGAAAACTATAGCATGGGTCACCACTGGCCTTGTTGTATGCACATTCTCTTTGACAGGATTTACATTTTTTTTTCTTTCTGGATTTATTCCATTTATGAAAACCATGCCCATGACAGCAAAGATTGCTGTTTCAATTCTGGCAGGCGCTATAATGGTTGCACGATCTCCCTCTTCTGCCATTGCCATTGTAAATGAATTAAGAGCTAAAGGCCAGTTTACCCAGACAGCACTAGGGGTAACCATTATCATGGATGTGGTAGTTATAATATTGTTTGCAGTCAATTCATCCATTGCCGATGCTCTTTTTTCAGGATTAAATTTTAATTTTGGTTTTATTCTGCTCCTAGTGTTGGAAATTGGGGTATCAGTTGTGATCGGCTACCTTGTTTCTAAAATGATTCTTGTAATTTTATTATCACCAGTTCAAAAACCTTTAAAGACCGTGCTTATCTTATTGACGGGATATCTGGTATTTATTTTTTCATCTCAAATTCGCAAATTTACCCATGATAATTTTTTTGTCGAAATCCTTCTTGAACCTCTCTTGATTTGTATGGTTGCAGGATTCCTTGTTTCAAATACATCAAGATTTAGAAAAGAATTCTTAAAAATTCTTTTTGATATAAGCCCGCCAATCTATATTGCATTTTTTACCCTGACTGGCGCCTCTTTGTCCCTGGACATTCTTTTACAAACATGGCCCATTGCAATCGCTCTGTTTTTTACAAGAGCGATTGCCATTTTGATCGGGTCTTTCATAGGCGGCATACTGGCAAAAAATCCAATGAAAGACAACACGATCAGTTGGATGGCATATATTACCCAGGCCGGAGTAAGTTTAGGTCTTGCAAAAGAAGTTGTCGTGGAATTCCCGGATTGGGGAAATCCATTTGCCACCATCATTATTTCAGTGATTGTCTTAAATCAAATCATAGGCCCGCTTTTGTTTAAATATGCCATCAAATTCATGAGAGAAGATCACCCTAAAGCAGCTACAAGAGCAGAGTTCGCAGGAACTAGAGATGCTGTAATTTTCGGATCTGATGGTCAGGTGTTTGCTTTGGCAACATCGCTGCTTTCCCAAGGGTGGAGAGTAAAAATTGCTGCCGTTAAAATAAACAATAACCATAATAATAATCGGGATATAAAAATTATCCAGTTATCCGAGCTGAGTACAACAGAACTGAAAAAAATAAAGAGTCATCATGCAGGGGCAATTGTGGCAATGTTATCTGATAATGAAAATTATAAGATTTGTGAAATTGCCTATGAAGATTTTGGGACCCAAACTATCATTGCCCGTTTAAATGATCGAATTAATTTCAGTCGTTTTCAAGCTTTAGACGTCTTGATTGTTGATCCTTCCACGGCAATCGTCAGCCTTTTGGATCATTTTGTACGGTCTCCTGCTGCTGCATCATTGTTAATGGGGATGCATAAGAATCGGGATATTGTAGATCTTAATATAAAAAATCCAGACATGTTTGGCCCGGCCTTGAGAGATCTCCGCCTACCCTTTGATACCATAATAATGTCTGTTAAACGGAGGGGCGTTTTATTTGTCCCACATGATTTTACACGACTTGAGGCAGGAGATCTTGTGACAATGGTCGGATCATTAAATTCCTTGAAAGAAATTGCCCTACGACTTGATGTCAACCATGAGGAGGCATTGTTACAAATAGTAGAAAGAGTAACTGCAAAAAATTTTAATGACAATTTTGTTCAAACGGAAGTAAAAAATATCATCACTTCAAAAAAGTCACTTCAAAAAGATCGATTTGATTTTCTTGTGGAAAAAAGTTTGGTCATGGATTTGAAAAAGGCAATGGATAAAGAAGCTTTTTTTAATCTTGTTTCCCAGGCCATGTCAGAGTCATTAAATATTTCTTCCCAAACTCTTAATGACATGCTCATCGAAAGAGAAGAGGAGGCCACAACAGTACTGGCTCCAGGGTTGGCAATCCCGCATATTATTATTGAAGGAGAAAAAAAATTTTCAATTCTGCTTGCCAGGTGCAAGAAAGGTATTGAATTTTCCAAACCCCAATCACCGGTATATGCTATTTTTGTATTGGTGGGTTCCAAAGACGAAAGGCAATTCCATCTTCGTGCCCTCTCTTCCATAGCCCAAATTGTTATGGATCCCAGGTTTGAAAAAAAATGGATGCGGGCAAGAAGTCGAAAAGCTTTAAGGGATGTCATTATTAGTGCTGACCGAAAACGTGAAATTTGAACAAAAAGCTCATTATCTATAATAAAAAAAATAAAATGGATATTAACCCGGATTGTCAGCCTGTTGATGCTCTTTAAGCTGTTTCTTCACTATCGCGACAACCCGGGCCGTGGTTTTTTTATATCCAAGTACCTATTTAAAGATTGAAAATACGGAGTTTTTAACATTCATGAAAACTCCTTTTTCACCTTCAAGGATCTTTTCAATTTCACCCGGATCAAGGTGAACTGCACCACATCCTTCATTAACACATATGTCAATATTGACATTCTGATAATCTATTTCCACCAAACTGTGGGTGCCACATCTAAAGCAGTGGTTCTTGTGAGCGCTGATGTAAGACTCTTCAGCCTCTTTTGCAGCATCAGTTCTCAATTTTTCAATCAGCAACCGGTCTTTCTCTTTAAAATAAAGATCCTCTTCACTGGGTTTAACAATAATACGTTCATTTGCCATGAGATACCTCCTCTATTAAGTTTAGTTCAACCTTGTTTATGACGGCCAGTCGATATGAATTGGCCTTTTTTGTGCCATGAGCCAAATCCCGTCGCCTTCTGAGATCATCTCTTCTTTTGATGGATTGACGATCACCTTTTTATCAACAGTTTGCATGGCAAAGGTCAGATGATTATACTTTTCCTTAAAATAATCATGCAGAGACCACCATGTGAGATGCTGTACGGTTTTTGGAACAATCACATAATATATTTCTTCTTTAGCATCATTTCTCAACAAAATCTGTAATGGAATATGTACTTTATCCTGCATTGCCTGCACCATCATTTCAGCTGTCATCTGCATGATGATTTGAAAGTCACCCTGGACACTGGAAAATGTGTCCAGAGATTGGCTTGAAATACAACGAACCGTAATTTCACAATTCTTGTTTTTCAGTTTAATGGCATTAACAAGTGCAAACAAACTTCCTTCATCATTCCCTGTATGAATGATAATCCTTGCTGCTTTTTTTATATTGGCTTTGTTGAGAGTGTGACGGATATCGGGTCGGCCTTTGATAAAAAAAACATTATCCAGATCTGGGAAAGGATGCCTTGATATGTCAGCAGCAAGGACAATATTTTGTTCAGCATATGTTGCATCTTTCCGAATTTCTTCAACCAGTTGTTCTGTTTCGTCAGTTGATCCCACAAGAAGTATATGACCACTGCCTTTGTATTCTTTTTCTCCGTACATTTTTTTATCTTTCCTTTCAATTAGTGATGAAGCAACATGGGTAATAAATGCAGCACCAAGACCAATACCCATAAATATGGGTAAAAGAACCGCCACTATTTTGCCTTGAATGGAGACAGGGAACAAATCTCCATAGCCAACAGTGGTACTTGTCACAATACTCCACCAGAGCGCCTGATCAAAAGAAGTCAAGGCGGAATGAGAAGGTTCAACAAATTTAATCAATACACTTGATATCAATAAAAGAATCAGGTAGGCCAAGGCAAGTGAAAATCCTTTGCGCTTCAGTCCCACACGTATTAAACTTTTTAAAAAATATAACAAATTACCATATCTCCATCTATTTTAAGACATCACTCTCATTCATTGCTTGACACTTTAGTATGTTTAAAATCAAATAGCTCGCCTAAAAGACCTCTGGTTTTCTTTTTTTTATAATGTCCAAAAGTTCGTGAAGCACATGAATGTTGTTTCGCCTCAAGCTTAGCTTTCTACTGTCTTCGGCGATCGTTATACAAGACACTTCTGCAAGAGCTTGGATCGCTTTATCCTTGTTGTTGAATAAATAGAAAATTATTGGTTTGGGCTCTTTTTGAAATAAAGGTAAGAAGTAAGCTTCACCGTCGATAGCCGTATCGCATCTCATACCAACGTTGTCAGCCTCCATCAATTTCCCGGAGCCGGATGATGAAGATTTATTTGTTGGATGTTTTATAATATAGATAATTACAAAAATAAAATCCGTAAGAACTATAACTACGAAAAGATCTTG
>CAZYDL010000223.1:0-6090 GCA_964646305.1 uncultured Desulfobacula sp.
CCTGAACCGGATCTGGATGATCTATCGGCTCTGATTGATGACAATCCTTCAGACAGCACTGAGTTTGGACAATTGGATGATTTATCACTGCTCATTGATTCGCAACCAGAAAAAATAGACAAAAAGAACAGCAAAGAAAGTAAAAACCTGACAAATCAAATCTCTGAACTTGATGATCTGTCCAAATTGATTGATGAGCCCTTAAATCAAAAGAATCAGGACATGGATGATTTGTCTCAACTCATTGATGAATCATCAGATAGTGACCAAGAACCTGATCAAAGGCTTGATGATCTTGCATCACTGATAGAGAGTGACTCTTTTGAAACAGATGATTTATCAAAGTTAATTAACGATGATCCAGAACCTGTTAATGACCTACCTGAAATCAAGGTTGATATTTCCCCTGAAGATGACCTGGGAAAATATAAGGCTGCCATCATGAAAATTATTATTGGATTAAAAACAGACGGCATTGATATTAAAGAGACAACAAATCGTTTGAATAAAAATAAAATCAAAACACTCTCAGGAAAACCTGAATGGACCCAGAAAGCAATATCTCAAATCTATAAATTCATTGAATCCGCACAATAACTAAACAACATCATAGTATTCAAGTTAGTCCCATATATTAACAATCCGTTCCAGAGAGTCGGCTTTTTGTCCGCTGGCTAGAACCTGCAATCAGGCGGGTGAAAGGCAAAAATATCAGAACAGGTATTTGCTTTACAGCTTCAAGCTGAGTCCATGCAGGGGGTATGGAAGCTGTTTACTATTTGGCACCGGCTTTTTTTGCGAAACTCGTATCAACAAACTTTTCAAGATCTATCAAACTTGTCATGATCTTCATTTTATCCATCATGTATTTCTGAATAGTATCAAGATCTTCAATATTTGGAAACAATTCCCCTGTCAGGATGCGATCAGGAGGGTCAGTAAGCACCTGTTTGATCAAATCTTTATCCTGGGAAAGAAAATCGCCCCCGATTACAGCAGCGGCATCAGGCTGAGCATCAATTGCGAGTCCTGATCTTACAAAGCTGTCACAAATTTCCTGAATTGCTTCGGGATGTTTTTCTATAATCTCTGTTCGCATGACAAAAACACAGCAGGGATGATTGGGCCATAGATCCTTGGAAAGATGAACTAACTCACCCTGCCCATTAGCAATGACCTGGGCACCAAAAGGTTCTGCAACAATAAACCCGCCGATTTCACCCTCTTCGTCATACTCCACAGCTTCTGGCATCTGGAAGGGAGCCACAACTTCAAGTGTAACATCAATACCTTTTTCCGTAGCACGACCCGGTTTTAAACCTTTTTCCGATAAAAGCTTATGAAACAGCATATTATGGACAGAAAGCTGATATGGAATTAAAACTATTTTTCCTGCAAAATCTTCAATCTTTTCAATGTTGGCATTTTTATTTTTTACAAGGATACTGCCTGATTTATGGGCAAGCATCAAAAGCTTTAAATCAACACCGGACTTGAATAGATCCATGGCTGTTGGAACAAGGATAAGGGCACCATCAAGGGATTTAACCGATAGCGCATCAGCCACTTCATTCCACCCATTTTTGACAACAGGTTCAAGGGTGCAGTGTTCAAATGTTTCCATACCCTTTTTTAACTTAAGATCAGTAACGCCAAGAATAAGATGATCTGTGATTTTAAGATAACCAATTTTTAATGCAGGTTTTTCTGCCATTTTGAAACCTCCAGGTTATGTCCATTAGGATAAAGATAGTTTGCTATTATTATGCTTAACTATGTTTTAAAGTCAATAGATATTTTCCTAAAACAAGATCTTCAGGTGTTGTAATTTTAATATTGTATTTAGAACCTTTTACAATATATACTTTATGCCCTGCGTTCTCCATTAAAGAAGCATCATCTGTTCCTGAAAAATTGGTTTTAACTGCATGTTCAAATGCATCCAGTATAAGATTCATTTTAAATGTCTGTGGTGTCTGAACACAATAAACCATTTCCCTGTTTAAAGTTTTTTGAACACAAAAATCCGGGCTGACCTGTTTAATTGTATCTGTAATTTTAACAGCAGGTATGCTGCCACCATGTTTAATGGCACTCTTAATACAATTTGCAATAATGGCATCATCAACAAAGGGTCTGACTCCATCATGAATCATTACAATGGTTCTTTTTGCAGATTCCAGACGTTCTTTAAGATATATTAACCCGTTAAAAACTGAATCCTGTCTTGTTTGACCACCTTGAACAAGATGAATTTTTTTTTTACATTCAAAGGAGTCAATAATATTGGTTTGGCAATAATCTTGATCTTGTTTTGGTACAACAAGAATGATTTCATGGATATGATCACATTTGTCAAAGACCTTGATGGTATGAGCAAGGATTGGAATTCCATCAAGGCAGAGATATTGTTTTTTAATTGCTGATCCCATGCGAAGCCCGGCACCTGCAGCAACAATGATGACAAAATTTTGATAATCCATAGTTTAACTTAAATATGACAACTCTTTTGGTAAAGGAATCCCTTTTCCCATATGATCTTCACCATAATTCACGCTGGCAAGAATTTTAAGATCATTTAATGCCCGGGAATCTCCTTGAAACTTAACAATTTCTATCTCTTCTTTATTAATTTTACCTCCTGCCCATTGAATATCAAGAACACTTGCAGCATCAAAAATATCACTGTTCACAACCATCTTGACTTCACCACCATAATGCTGAACAATTTTAGCAACAAGAAGGCTTGGCCGGCTGTGAAATCCTCGATCTTTGGGGATAGTAACATCGATCTCAGAGGTTTCCATGTTTTCATTCAATATTCTGGATGCCAGAGCTTTTCCTGAAGATAGAAATTTCCATGCATAAAACAGACAGAAATTAATAGCACGATCCAGCAGCACATTTGGCTCAATCAGAGATGATAATAAAATACTGACGTTTTTATATACATCTTTAAATCCTGTATCATAAAGATGGCGTTCATAAAAATGTAATAATCTACCCAAAACCATGAGGATATGAAAAACAATGGAAAAATGGCTGCGAAGCTGATCAAGCATTAAATTTTCTGATGACGATTCAGAATTTACCACATAGGAGTCAAAGGAAGACTGAATATTATGAATAAGCATTTCATACCTTCTAATGGTGACTTCATTAATCTGTGACGGCACCAGTTCATGTATTTTTTTTAAATCATAACGTTCATAAAACGCAAACTGATCAAACTCCTTTACAACCTCAAGAAACTCAGTTGCTATTCTGGTAAGATTTTCCCTTTGCTGATCTTTGGCATTGGATTCATCAATATTGTGGTCAAGCTGCTGCATGGATGAAATCCCGGGGAAAAAACTTATATCATATCCTCTATCGGGAACAATTATATTCAAACGCCGGGCTTCTTTTAAAGCCACAGCTCCTGCACGTTTTATGGAATTTTGTATAATTTTAAGAGTATCAAATGCTTCTTTTTTAAATCTATCATGATGATCATTTTTAAAAGAGTAAAACATTAATCGATTTAAAATATGTCTCTGGGAATAACAGGCTAAGGAAAGATGTTGAATTGTTGCAGCAAGTTCTCTATAGAACACCCACTCTTTATTTGTTTTTGCTCCATGAAAATCTAAAAAATCTTCAAGTATACGGGAGGTTGTAACCAGTTTTGAATATAGTTTTTTAGTAAAAATATATTCATCATCATCGGAATCAAGAAGAAATATGAGACACTTTAGATATTCAAAAGAAAAAATATTGGCTTTTTCTTTAAATGTGATATCACAGCTATAATCATTCATAATCAAACATTAAGTACTTACAATTCACAATTACCGCCCAGCGGATTATATGGACACCCACAATAAAACATAAAAAACTACAATTTAGTTCTTGTATAGAAGTGAAATAAGGTCTGACCAGTTGATAAGCCGAATTCTGTTACCTGTTCTTGTTACCTTAAACAGGTCAACGATCATTCATCTAGGATGTACGTTGCCGCACACCTCATGCGACCTACCCGAAAACAATAAAGAGCGGACAACCCTTAAATATTTCCCTATTTGGTCTTGCACCGGACGGGGTTTACCAAGCTTTTCCAGTCACCTGGAAAACTGGTGCGCTCTTACCGCACCGTTTCACCCTTACCCAGCTACTCAGAGACCAAGTAGCTAAGGCGGTCTATTCTCTGCTGCACTTTCCTTCACGTCACCGCGACTCCACGTTATGGAGCGTCCTGTCCTGTGGTGTTCGGACTTTCCTCCAAGCTTAAATCAAGTTAAACCTGGCGATCGTTTTGCGTGGTCAGACCTCTTCTTTCTCTATATGATAAAGTATTCTACTGCATTGTGGACATAAAATCAATGAATTCCCACGTTGCACTTCTATGTATAATTGAGGTGGTATATTCATAAAGCAGCCCCTGCAGATTTCATTGTCAACATTGATCACAGCAAGGCCCTGATTCATTTTCGATATTTTTGCAAACCTTTCCATCAATGAAGAATCCAGGCTTTTACCTATTTCATCTTGCTGAGCAAGATATTCTTCAAGCAGTTCTCTGTCATCTATTGATTTTTTTTCAATATTGCTTTGTTCAGCTTCAGTCTGATCTTTTAAAAGGTCAAATTCTTTTTGACTTTCCTGGACACCCTCTTCAATTTTTTCTTCTTCATCAAGATATTCCAATAATTCAGTTTCAAAGGCATCTTTGCGTTTTTTATTATCATCCACCTCTCTTAAAAGAAGCTGATATTCCTTATTGGTCTTTACCATTCTCAAAGTTTCATTGCTTTTAATAATTCGCGCATCAACAACCTGAATTTCCCTTTCAGAGTCTCTACAGTTCTTAGAAGCAGCAATTAAATCATCTTTTTGTTTTTCCAGGGCATTTCCAAACTTCTTTAGCTTGGTGCTTAATTTTTCTTTTTGTATTTTGATTTTTTCTAAAACAGCTTTAAGCCTTACAATCTGTGTTTCAGCTTCCTGAAGTTTAATAAGAGCCTTAATATCTGGTTTGGCAATATCATTCATAATCTTATCCTTAAACTATAATAAATGGATCTTTTTCCTTAGTATATTTTTGTATCTGTATATTCATACCTGCCTTATTAACAGCATGGCTTAATTTTTCTGAAAGCAGGTCAACGGCAATATGTTCAGAACCAAAATGCCCCACATCAATAAGCGCTTTTGAATTTTGCTCAACAAGTCTGGCTTCATGGTATTTTATATCTCCGGTGATATAAACATCTGCCCTGGAATTTAAAAACGTACCAACAAGAGAGCCACCGCTTCCAGTACATACAGCGACTGTATTGACAGGCAAATCCATATTTCCGATCACCCTCAAATGGCTTAATGCAAGTTTTTCTTTTATTGCTTTTGCAAATTGCTTAAGTGGAATTCTCTTTTCAATGGAACCGATTCTGCCTATACCAATGGCATCATCCATGGAGACATCAGGCAAATTTGCAATATAAAAAACTTTTGTTTTCTGTATGCCGATTTTAGCTGCAAAATAATCATTTAAGCCATCAATGGCTTTATCAAGGTTAGTATGGGCAGAGACAATGTTAATCCTATGCCTGGCAGCAATTTCAATTGCTTTGCCTGGCATTTCATTAAAATCAATATTTTTTTCTGCCTTAAGCATCAGGGGGTGGTGGGTCAATACAAGGTCACAATTATTTGCTTTTGCTGCATTCATCAAAGGCATAGAGACATCAAGACCAACCATCACTTTTTTGACTTCCCAGTTCAGACTGCCTGCTTGAAGTCCGCAGTTATCCCACTCTTCAGCAATATCAAAAGGAGCTATTGTATTAATCAGTTCAAGTATGTCCTCAAGTATTACCATAATGCCTCTAAAAATAAAAAAAGCGTGGTAAATTCCCACGCTTTTTTATTTTTTTATATCCAGATTGATATTTATCAGGCACATTCATATACAAACAAAATATCCTTTTTTATTTAGTAACAATACTTGGTTCATATAATATACCTTTCTGGTTTTTGTTTGGTGGGCCCACCTGGACTCGAACCAGGGACCGACCGGTTATGAGCCGGTGGCTCTGCCAAACTGAGCTATGG
>CAZYDL010000224.1:0-6087 GCA_964646305.1 uncultured Desulfobacula sp.
AGTAGAAATTAAACTGCAGAGTCATGCAGAAGGAAGTAAAATGTAATTTAAGTTTATTTTACAATAATTACATTGTTAATAATAAAGGGGCTTTTTGTTTAATTAAAAAAGTCCCTTTTTTTTATAAATATCTGAATAGAATATCTAATTGTCTGGTTTAAATTTAAAAAAAATTATTTTATTGGTCTGGCTTTTATAATGACCAATGTCATATCATCTTCAGGTATTTTACTGCCTGTATAGTCTTCAACGCTCTCCATGATGCAGTTTACAATCTTTTTTGCACTAAGCTTATGTTTATCTGCTATGATTTTATGTATGCGCTCTTTTCCAAACATCTCGCCTGAATTGTTGATTGCCTCCCAAAGGCCATCGGTTGCAAGTATTACAATCTGACCCCTGTCAAATTGGTTTTTTTTATGTCTGCTGTATTGAAAATCACCATCAATACCAAGGGCAATACCTTTTCCTTTCAACTCTGAAAAAGAATCTGTCAAAGGATCATAAAATATAGCAGGTTCATGTCCGGCACGTACCCATTCAAGACGATTGCTTCCATATTCAACAGAGAGGAAAAAAAGTGTCATAAACCGTCCTGATTCTTCAACTGCCCTGCTGAATTGAAAATTAACATCTGTCATGATATCGGCAATACTTCCCGGAAGCGCTGCCCTCTGGCGGACAAAGGCACGGGTTGATGCCATGAGCAGAGCTGATGAAATGCCATGTTCCGCGACATCACCTATCACAATGCCAATTTTTTTATCATCGGAATTAGCTGGATAGATATAATCATAATAGTCACCACCAGTCTCGTCACTGTATATAATTTTTCCGGCAATATCCAGATCCTCAATCACAGGTGCTTTTCCCGGCAGAAGATCCTGCTGTACTTCCCTGGCAAGAGCAAGGGATTGTTTTATATGATAACGATCTCTCAAGCCCTCTGTCATTTTATTGAAACCCTAATTCATTATAATCAGAAACCCTTATAGAAACCGCAAGATTACCCTTCTCTACCTGCGCCATGGCATTTTTTATTTCTGTTACCGGCCTGACAATACCCCTTGAAAGAAGATGCGAAAGAATAATTGCCAGAGAAAGATCTATAAAAAGGACAAATATTATTAAATAACCAAAATCAGAGAGAATGGTTTCAGGATCAGCACCCATCATAGCTTTTGCCTTTGAATATGAAAGCAGTGCAAAATCAATTATCGGGATAAAAGAGGCAAATACAAAAGTTATCATTATTCTGTTTCGCAGATTCAGGCTGAATACATCTTTAATTTTATAAAGACCTCCTGCAGGGAAGAAAAAGGATATGATTTTCCGGCAATAATGTTCCATTAAGAAAAAGACCAGAGCACTGGTGGCAATACCAGCAATAATAATTTCTGTAAATAACCGCAGTGTATAAAACCATATTTCATTGGAAAGATTTACAGAACGGGTATTAATAAGCACCATACTGCTCATGATGACAGATGCAAGCCCCCAGTTGAACATTGAAACCATGGATGCAGAAAAAGGAAGATTTAAAATTCTTTTTTGTGCATTTTTTAATAAATCTGAATCAATATCCTTATGTTCTGATTTGAGCTTAATATATTTGTTAACCTCATTAAACCATCTCCTGTAAACTACCATTCCAATTATTACCAGGAAAAGAAACATGATTGCAGGAATATAAAATTGGATCACAGGATCTTTCTTCACAATGGAGAGACTGTCAAAAAAAGAAAAATAGAGGGTTATTAAGAGCGCACCGCAAAAATTGGCAATAAGGTTAACCAGAAGATATGTTCTGTTTATGTATTTTCCCACATTGATCCACTCAATATCTTTATGCCGCTCACAATTTTCCATAGATTCTCCTGTGTAAAACTTTGATCATCTGTCCTGGATTTTAAGAATCATATCATAAATTTGTTTTTTGGGAAGATTAAACTCTTTTGAGATCTGTTTTGCCAGATAAGATGTCCCGGAATCATTAATCAAAAGTCTCTTATGGATAATTGCTTCCAACTCTTCTTGCCCTATGGTTTTTTCTTTTAAACAACCTTGAACAATGAGAGAACATTCGCCTTTAATCGTATCTTTTTCTTCGAGTTTGCTGAGAATCACAGACAATTTTTCCCTGATAAATTCTTCATGAAGCTTTGTGATCTCCCGTGCAAGACAGGCTTTTCTATCACCAAAAATATTGAGCATATTGTTAATCAGAGATTTAACACGCTTTGGAGATTCATAAAAAATCAGGGTTGCCTTTTGGTTCTTTACAGTTTCAAGAGCTTGTCGCTGTTTTACTTTTTTTCTGTGTAAAAATCCCAGAAACAGAAATGAATCCGTTGGCAGGCCTGCAACACTTAGAGCTGCAATAGCAGCGCTGCATCCGGGAACAGGGATAATACTGATCCCCTCTTTGGCAGCAGATGTTACAAGCTTATATCCAGGATCTGAAATTGTCGGTGTGCCTGCATCACTAATCAGTGCAAGATCAAGTCCGTTTCTCAGGTCATTTATAATTCCAGGTATTTTTTTGACCTCATTATGTTCATGGCAGGAAACAAGCCTTGTTTCAATATCATAATGCAAAAGAAGTTTTTTGGAATGCCTTGTATCTTCAGCAAGAATCATATCAACTTCTTTTAAAACTCTGACAGCTCTGAATGTAATATCTTCAAGATTGCCCACAGGAGTTGCAACAATAAAAAGGGTTCCCTGCAAATTATTATTTTCCATTTAAAAATACCTTACTGCTTTTCAATGTGTTTTTTATACTGTTTAAAATAAGCAAAATATATCTGTTTTAATAAGCATGGGAGTAATTTTTATTGTTTTTTGTAGACATAAAGTCATGCTGCATTTTCACGTAGGTTGCTTATTGTATTTATATTCAAAATCCAGTGGGCTTACAAGCCCTAAATAAGAATGCCTCCTTTTGCAGTTAGTTTCTGCCCTTCAGGGTATAAAATGTTTCAATATAGTTAAAAATATTATTTTGGGCTGCATGCCTGATCTCTCATATATTTAAGCATATACTTTTTTGGCTTTTAAAGTATGCAAGCTACATCCAGCTATGTTTTATTATTATACATACTAGTGAAAATGTGTATACTGTATTAAAGAGAGATCAAAGTATATGAATCAATTTACAGATTTTTAATGTGATATAATAGAGAAATTAAATGTAATTTGGAGAGAGGATGAAATCTATTGTTTTTGAGGGTAAAGTTGGCATTGTAACAGGGGCAGGAGAAGGAATCGGAAGAGAATATGCACTGGATCTTGCAAAAAGAGGGGCAAGTGTTGTTGTCAATGATATTGGTTATGGGCCTGAGGGTAACAGAACAGCAGATCAGGTGGTTGCTGAAATAAACAAGGCAGGGGGCAGGGCTGTTGCAAATTATGATTCTGTGGCTACCATGGCAGGAGGGTGTAATATTGTAGAAACTGCCATGGATCATTTTGGCAAGGTGGATATCCTTATTAATAATGCAGGTGTTTTGCGGGACAGGACATTTATGAAGATGAGTGAGCAAGAGTGGGATGAAGTTATTCTGGTTCATTTAAAAGGAGCTTTTTGTGTGACCCAGCCGGCTGTAAAAATCATGAAGGAAAATCAATACGGGAGAATCGTATTTACAGCGTCATCCTCTGGAATGTATGGCAATTTCGGGCAGTCAAATTACGGGGCTGCTAAAATGGGTATTATCGGTATAATGAACACCTTAAAGCTTGAAATTGCCAAATATAATATTCAGGTAAATGTTGTTGCTCCAAATGCTTTAACAGGTATGACCAAAGGGGTTTTTTCAGACAAAGTGGCAAAAAGAATCAAACCTGAATTTAATACACCAATTGTGACTTTTCTTTGTTCAAAGGAGAATCTGGAATCCGGGATGATTTTTACAATGAGTGCCGGGTGGTATGCCCGTTCAGCAATGGTTTCAGGCAAAGGTGTATGCATTGGTGATGCAGATAGAGCTATTACAGCAGAGGAGATCATGGATAATTTTGATCAAATCAAAAGCATTGAGAATGCACTTCCCTATGAAGATTGCAGCCAGATTTACACCCTTGGAAAACCTTTAACCGGTAGATAAAGCTATAATATCAGCTATTCAACAATTAATTGCTGACCTGGAAATATTGTGCTTCTTTTGCTTAAATGGTTCAAGGCAAGAAATCGATCCAGGTTCATATTATATCTTTTTGCAATTAAGAATGGGCTGTCACCGGATTGTACCTTATATTTTGATCCGTCCTCCTTTGCTGCAACTTTGAGTTGGTCCTTGGAAGAAGTTATATAAAGTCTTTGTCCAATACTTAAAGCAGTGTTGGAAAGTTTATTTACAAGCATTATGGTTTTTGTTGTTGTGCCAAATTTTCTTGCTATAATCCAAAGATTGTCGCCACGCCTGACTGTGTACCTGAGAGTTTTTCCTGGTTTTATCTGATGTGAAGCAATTGTTTTATTGCTTACAATATGATTGCGGCTGGGAATTTTTAAAACTTTACCTGCAATAATTGTATGTCTTCTGTTTATATTGTTTGCATTGACTATGGCCCTGATGGATGTTCTATATTTTTTGGCAATTGCCGATAATGTATCTCCTCTCCTTACACGGTGATATACATACATTGGAGGAGGAGAATATGTTGTTTTGATTGTATCAATTTTTGAAAGAAATAACTGGGCTTTTTCTTCAGGTATTTTTAATTGATAGGTTTCAGGAGGTAAAAGAGCATATCTAAGCTCTGGATTTAAATCTTTTAAAAGTTTTGAACTTATATTTATCTCTTTTGCAATATCTTTTAATCTTACCTGCTTTTTGATTTCACAAGTTTTGTATTTTATGGGGGATAATGGGTTATTGATTTTTACATTATATTTTTCAAGATTATTTATGATGTGCAGTGTTGCAAGAAATCTTGGAACATATCTTGAGGTCTCCCTTGGCAGACTCTGGAAAAGGTCCCAGAAATTATCAAGATAGTTAATTTTCTGTTTACGGATGATTCTTAATACTCTTGATTCACCGCAATTATATGCTGCAAGGGCAGTTGTCCAGTCTCCAAAAAGGTTATGAAGCTCTTTTAGATAGGCAATGGCAGCCCTTGTTGCTTTTTCAGGGTCTAGGCGTTCATCAATATAATAGTTGCGGCTTAAACCGAATTTATACCCGGTTGAAGGAATAAACTGCCATAGGCCAAGAGCTCTTGCCCGGGAAAGTGCTCTTATTTTAAAGCCACTTTCAATTAATGGCAGCCAGGAGAGTTCTTCCGGCAGTCCTGCCTTTTTTAATTCTGCAACAATAAACGGCCTGTATCTTTGGGAGCGTTCAATGGATTGTTCAAGAAATTTTCGTTCAGGTCCGGTAAGTCTTTTTATCTCTTTTTCTACATATCTGTTTAATATAATAGGTATTTCATCGTGCAGTCCTGTTGCCACTATCTGACGGGATGCATATATTTCAAGTATCCGTTTTGATATAAGATATCGGATATCCTCTTTTTGCTGGTGGAATTCCGGATGTTTCTGGGAATCAATTTCAAGAATTGAATAATAGGCAGAATCCAGATTGGTAAGCGCTTCTTCAAGTTTGCCCTTTTCCCACATCTGCTGGGCATAATTACAAAGCTCCAGGGCCTGGTCTATCCTTTCCTGGGAAACTGACCTGGAATTTTTGGAGTCTTCTTCTAAAACCATTTTAAGATTGGTTGAAGATTTTTCCCTTACAGTGCTATTAAAGGCATTTACCTTGTTATTAGAGGGTTGACTGAAGCCTTCTAAGCCTTCTGAAATTTCAATTATTACCTCTTCATTATTTGTTTTTGAAGCAATATTTAAATTTTTAGAGGTAATATTTTTTTGGGGAGCGTCTATGGTGTTGACACTGTGTCCATTGTAATCATCGGAAGCAGTTTTAAGATTTGAGTGCTGACAACCTGCTGTAATCCAGACAAGTATTAAAAGTATGGTAAGCTTATAACCAGACATTTTTCTCCTTTTAGAATATGTTTATATTTCTCAAAGCTTATTTATAAAACTTTAAAACGCTTGTCAAGTATATATATTGA
>CAZYDL010000225.1:0-6078 GCA_964646305.1 uncultured Desulfobacula sp.
CACGTGGGTGTCGGGTGTATTGTTGTCAAGCAGCCATGCAGCCTTGTACATGATATTTCGGGCAAGTTCTACTTTTACAGCCATGTCAGCAATTTTAAACTGAACTCCCTGGAAACTGCCTATGGTTTTTCCAAATTGTTTTCTCTCTCTGATATGTTTTACAGCCATGTCCAGAGCTCCCTGGGCAAGACCAACTCCATGTGCACTGACATAGGCACGGCTTCTGTCAAAAAAGGCCATGAGCTGATGAAATCCGTTCCCTTCCTTGCCAAGCAGGTTTTCTTCAGGTATGCGGACATCAGTGAGATAAATGGAAGCTGTGTCAGAACAGCGCAAGCCCATTTTGCCGTGCATGGGTTCTGCCTTATAGCCTTCTCTGTCAGTCTCTACAATAAATATACTGTGCTGTTTGGAGCGGGGTGCATCAGGGTTGGTCAAGGCAAAAACCAGCATGAATGTTCCCTTTGTACCATTACCTATCATGACTTTTGAACCGTTAATAACCCATTCATTGCCGTCTTTTACGGCCGTTGTGGAAACTGCCAGGGTGTCGGAACCTGCATCGGGTTCTGTTATGGCAAATCCCATGACTGCATCACCTGTAAAAATAGGCTCAAGCCATTTTTTTCCCTGCTCATCTGTACCAAAAAGGATAAACTCTTCTGCACCAAAGGTTAAAGAGCAAAGCTGCTGGCTGATTCCCGGATCTACTTTCCAGAATTCTTCCATGACCATGGCCTGTTCAAGATAACCAAGACCAGGTCCGCCAAATTTTTCAGGGATAAAAAGTCCGATTAGATCAAGTGCTCTTGCTTTTTTTACAATGTCTTCGGGATAGGTTTCATTTAAATCAAATTCACGGCCCACAGCTGCCATCTCTCCAAGGGCAAACTCCCTGGCAGCTTTTTGAATAAATTGTTGTTCCTTTGTCAGTAAAAAATCCATTTATCGGTCTCCTTGATTTATTATATGCCTAACTTGCCTTTTATTTGTATGAAAGTCTTTATAAATGTGTCATGAACACAATTTCAGACCAACCGAGGTGGTTACATGGGGATATTACCATGCCTTCTAAAGGGTTCAGGCCGTTTTTTATTTTTCAACATTTTTAAGCCCTTTATGATCTGAGCCCTTGTATCAGCAGGTTCAATAATCCTGTCCACCAGCATATTGGATGCTGCATGGAATGGATTTGAATATTTAAAATTATACTCTTCAATCCTCTGTTTTTTGAATTCTTCAGGATCATCTGCTGCCTGGATTTCTTTCCTGTAAATAATATTGATGGCAGCAGCAGTATCTAAGACAACAAGTTGAGCCACGGGCCATGCAAGCATAAGATCCACTGCCATACCGGCAGAGCACATTGCCATTACAGCACCGCCATATTCTTTTCTTAAAGCAAGGGTGATTTTGGGTACAGTGGCTTCGGCATAGGCATAGAGCATTTTAGCTCCATGCCGGATAATTCCTGCCCGCTCCTGATCAACACCGGGAAAATAGCCGGGAACATCCACAAGGTTTACAAGGGGGATGTTAAAGCAGTCACAAAATCTGATAAACCTTGCTGCCTTGTCAGAAGAGTTAAAATCCAGGCATCCTGCCTTGATGGATGGCTGGTTTGCAACAATTCCAACACTGCTGCCGTCCATGCGTGCAAGACCTGTAATAATATTGGGTGCAAATTCAGGGAGAACTTCGAGAAATTCCTTATTATCCACAATCTCAGCAATAACTTCATGCATGTCATAGGCCCGTTTAAATTCTGCCGGTACAATATCTATCAAACTATTGTTTTTTCTTTCAGGGTCATCATCGCAGGGGTATGAAGGTGGCTGTTCATCATGATTGGATGGCAGAAAACCCAAAAGATATCGTATGAGTTTTATGCTCTCTTCATCTGTTTTTGTAACAAAATGGGCCTGTCCTGTAATACGACTGTGCATATCAGCACCGCCAAGTTCCTCAAGGGTCACGGTTTCACCTGTGACATCCTGAATAATTTTTGGACCGGTAATGACCATCTGGCTTTGGTTTTTCACCATGATGATAAAATCTGTTAATGCAGGTGAATATACTGACACGCCAGCACATGGTCCCATGATACATGAAATTTGCGGGATCACTCCGGAAGCTGCAGTATTTCGCAAAAACATTCCTGCAACGCCCTTGGAAGCAAAAAAACCTTCATGAAGCCTTCCTCCTCCTGAATCATTCAGACATATCAAAGGGGCTTTGACTTTGAGTGCTTCATCCATGATTCTGCATATTTTCTGACCATGGATTGTTCCGACAGATCCGCCAAGAACCGTGGCATCCTGTGCATAGGCAAACATTGTCCTGCCGTCAACTATCCCAAAGCCGGTCACAACACCATCTCCAGGGACTTTTCTTTTATCCATGCCAAAATCCACACACTGGCTTTGGGCAAGGTCATTTAGTTCCACAAAACTGTCCTTATCAAACAATAGGTCAAGTCGCTCTCTTGCAGGTAATTTTCCCCTTGAACGATGGCGCTCCATTGCTTTTTCACCGCCACCCAGGATTGCTTTTTGCTGAAGGTTTTTTAACCTTTCAAGTTCTTTGGTGTGTGTTTTTGCAGCCATTATATCTATCCTTATCTTATACCTGTCTTATCACAATTATAAATTGGTGAATTGTATTATAAATATCAATAATTGTATACTGTATACAATTATCCAATGTCAATCATTATTTTATAAATTTGTATGCACTTTTAAAGAAGAAATTTATGCGTCCCTATTCTCTTTTTTAAGTTTTTATGGAAAAATAAGTCGATCAAGAATAAGGCCGTAAAAATGCTTTAGATTATCAGAGCCGGGGTTGTCCAGCAAAAACACCCATCCCAGATGGGCAGCACATCCAGTGCATGCCCCGATTTTCCAGGAATAACCTGGAAACCATGTAAATTCAGATGAGGAGGCAGAGACTGCAATACACCCTTTAGCTTTGGTAAAGCAACCGATTTCAAATACCTGTCCATGGGGATTGGCAAATGCATGTGAAAAGGCATTATTGACCATGACTTGATGCAAAGGTCTGGTTACCATATTACTGCATACACTGCAGATTATCACCTCTTCTTCCTTTGAAGCAGGATCAGCAGCCTCTTGTATATTAGTATCAGTTTTATGTCTGCAGACAATAGTCATGATAATTTAATTTAAATCTGTGTCAGGGTTTTAATACCAGTTTTGATTTTGTATGCTTATCAATGGCTTTATCACTGAACCACCAGAACATTTTTTCTCCAGACATGAAAGCATCTATCTGATCTTTCTGGTGAGTGTTAAATGTTCTTCCGCTGACACCACCCGGCAGCACTGCCACAACTTTTTCTTTGTCTGAAAAATCAACAACCATGCGAAGTGCAGCACAATGGGTTACCTCAAATGGTTTATCATAATCATACCATCCCCTGTAAATTGTCTCACCTGATCCTCCAATGGGCATGGGGCCGGAACCAAGCCATGTTTTGCCAGGACCTTTTCTTCTTATAGGGTTCACGAGCTCAAGGGTATGGATTTTACCCCACTGCCATTTTTTTGGGTCACTCCCGAGTTTTGGAACAAGAAATGCTTTTGCATTTAAAGCAGCGCTGTGAAACAGATCTTCAAGAGTTTCTTGTTTGTCAGTGGTTTTTATATTATCAAACCATGGAGAATCACCGCTTAAAACCATTCTTTCAAGCCTCTCCTGCCAGAAATACCAGTTATTGAGCATGATCATGGATTTCTCTTCTCCAAGATCATCTTCAAAAACAAGTTTGGCAAATAATTTGTATGTGGTTTGAAATATGGCAGGAGCTGCTTTGTCAGGGTCATCTTTGAAATCCCAGTTGGAAAGGATTTGCCCCATTGTTTTTGTATCATCATGTTTGAGCAGGATTTTTGACATGACAGGAGATATACTCCGGGCTAAAAGGTTTTTTGTATCCCTTTGATACATCCAAAAATCATTAACATCTTTTTTATCTGTTGAAGCCATCAGCTCTTTTAATCTTCTATACCGGTATGAAGGTGCAAAATATGATGAATAATAATAGGGATAGTCGCTTTTTATGGTTTTATGATTACATGTCCCGATCCAGTTTTTTTCAGGGTTTATCTCTCCTGGCATTTCATGGGCTGGAATCCATCCTGTCCAGTTATCATTAGAGTCTTTTACCGGATGGGGGAAAGTCCCATCCCCATTATGTCTTATGGGTATTTTTCCGGAAGCATGGTGGCCGATATTTCCTTGTGAATCAGCAAACACCCAGTTAATACATAACATGGGAGTCTGTTTTAAGGCCTTTACAATATCTTCACTGTTTTTTGCCGTTAAAACATCCAATATGCCTATGGCAGATTCCATGGATTCAGCAGGGGCAAATCTTAAGGTAATCACCTTATCGGTTTTAAGATTCTTAAATACATTGGAAACAACAGGGCCTCGTTTTGTAGCTTTGATGGTAACAGGTTCAAACCTGAAGCCCTCTGGAGCATTTTTATCTTTTATTTTAAGTGTTTCTTTAATCTGGATAAATGGTATGGATTTTTCCCCTTCAAGATAGTTGTCTGGATTTTCAGGGTCAATTGTTTCAATATAAAGATCCAGCATATCTCCATAATTGTTTGTTGCTGAGATTGCAATATAATCAGTTCTGCCAATGGGCATGCCGGGTATGCCCGGAATATTTACACCCACAGCTCTTATTTCAGGAGTAAAAATTCCCACAGGATACCAGACACCGGGCAGTATTCTTGGATCAAGGTGGGGATCACCTGACAATAAGGCTTTGCCCGACGCAGAAAGAGCAGGAGAGACTGCCCAGTTATTGCTTCCGGCACGAAGTTTTCTATCAAAAGTATATGCCATAAGATTGTTAATATTAGTCATTGACAAGGTGAGCCGCTCTTTTGGAGGCAATTGTATTTCCCCTGTATCATCAGGATCATCAGCATTAATATTAATTGGCATGATCTGGGATGCTTTTTCAAACCCAAGAGTTTCCAGCAGCATTTGGGATACTATCTCACTGTTTAAATTTGCCGCAGTTGAGTATCCCATATAATACAGCAGGGTCAGAGAATCAGCAACCTCCCATTTGTCAGGGCTTATGCCGGCAAGTTTGAATTCTAAATGAATATCCTCTGGACAAACATCAATGAATGCATTGATTCCATCCACATATTTTTGAAACTGGTTTTTTGTTTTATCATTAAGAATAGCTGCCTGTTTTATTGCCATTCTGTGCAGACCAATGGTTCTCATGCGAATATCAAGTTTTTTTGCCACCTCTCCTGCAAGCTCACAGATCCTGCCCTGGGCAAAAAGGCGGGTCAACTGCATCTGGAAAAGCCGGTCCTGGGCTGTGACAAACCCTTGTGCAAATAGCGCATCTTCAAGGTTTTGTGCTTTAATATAGGCCATACCATTGGCATCCCGCTGTATGGTGACTTTATTGTTAAGACCTGGAATATTAAGCTCACCTTTTTGTTTGAAATTATTGGAATATGGCAGATAGAAAAAAAGAGCTGCAATGCACACAGTCAAAAAAAGAGTTAGAATAACAATATATCGGAACCATTTCATGGGTTTTTATCCCTTCATAATAAAATGTTTTGATTATTGCAGCACTGGTTCATGCAGATATACTTCAGCTGGAACCAGGCTGAATAGATCCGTACCCGGTGGCTGCCAATAGAGTTTAAGTGCAGCAGTTCCCTTGCGCTGGAAGTAAACAATACGCACTGGATACAGACCGCTTTTGCTGATTTGCAATGTGCCGCTTGGGGTTAAGCGATCTCCATGAACTCTTGGGTCTTCAAATATCATCACATCGTTGATAAACATTCGAACCCCGTCATTGGCCAATGCCTGCCAGCGATATACACCTGTTTTTTCCAGTTTAAGAAATCCGGAAATGATCATGGCAACACCCTGACTACGGCCACTGGTAAAGACCTGCTCATTTTTCCCGGATTTATGGTCAATGACGGGTATGGGCTCTCCCACCCGTCCCATGCGGAGCGCGGCATGGCCCTTTGGTATCTGGTTTATATTTCGATATTT
>CAZYDL010000226.1:0-6038 GCA_964646305.1 uncultured Desulfobacula sp.
CCTTGTTTATATTTATGGTTTCTTCATATTTTAATGGATATACTCCTTTAATTGCCTGTTTAAATTTTCTATCAATATCAATCAGATCAAGTTTCTTGGCTTTGGAAAACAATTCATCCCTGAAATCTGGATGGGCAATGCTGATCAAAGCCATGGCTCTTTCCTGCAGGGTTTTACCAAAAAGGTTTACCACACCGTATTCTGTTGCAACATATTGAACATCACCCCTTGGGACTACCACAGCAATATCAGATAAACTTGGAATGATGCGGCTTTTTTTATCTTTATCCGAGGTGGATGTCATGAGCAGTATGGATTTTCCCCCCTTTGACATGGCTGCCCCCCGGGTAAAATCAAGAAGTCCGTTAATACCGGTATAATTATTATAGGGCAGTGCATCTGCGGCAACCTGACCTGTTAAATCTATTGCCATGGCAGTATTTAAAGATATCATGGCATTATGCCGGGCAATAATGGAAGGGTTGTTTATATAATCTGAAGGATGAAATTCTATGGAAGGGTTATCATCGAGAAAATCATAGAGAATTTTTGATCCCACAGCACTGCCGGCAACAAGTTTCCCATTATTGAATCCCTTTTTTTTATTAGTGATGACACCCATGGCAAAAAGCTTCATAAATCCGTCGGTTAGATACTGGGAGTGCACCCCAAGATCATTTTTTTGGGCAAGACAGACCATGACAGCTTCATCCGTGATTCCAAGTGTTGTTTGAAGGGTGGAACCATCATCAATTAAGCGTGATATGTGCTTTGCAACGGTATTAGCTGTTTCAGATTCAGGAAGAGGCTGTATGGTTAAAAGTTCTTCTTCATGTTCAACAATAAAGTTGACATCATTGACATGGATAAAGCTGCTGCCGAGCACCCTTGGCATGTTTGGATTGGTCTGGCAGATTACAATATCGGCTGATTCACAGGCAGCAAGTGTTATATCCACAGAGACACCAAGACTCATCCATCCAAAATCATCTGGGGGGGAAGCCTGAATCAGAGCAGCATTTAAAGGAATCATTCTTGATTTAAACAGATGGGGTATCTGGGAGAGGTTGATTGGTGTAGTAAATCGTTTGTTTTTTTTAATTCTCTTTGGAGAAGCTGATCCAAGGTAAAATGTTCTGATATTAAATTGTCGGGAGTGGGAACGGTTGGCAATCAAAGTTAAAGGTCCTGTGTCAATACATAATAATCTTACAATTTCAAGGTCTGTGAACCTGATGGAGGCATTGGATAATTCATTGACAAGATGTTGAGGTTCTCCACAGGAAGAGCCAATAAAGACTCTTTGTCCTGGTTTGATATGTTTTAAGGCCTGCTCTGCACTGGTTCGTTTTTCAATGTAGTTGTCAGCCCAGTAAAGTGTTTTTGTCATATAATAAACCCCCCATTATAGTTTCTAAGAAAGAAGTGAGATCTGAGTTGATAAAGATAAGCTGTCATCTGTATTTTCTCCTTTCCTCATAATTTTGTTATGAACTATGAATATTGCAAACCGTTCATGATAAATCTTAATCTGATAGTATATTAACATGAAAACTATAATTTTTTAATTTTTTTTTAATTTTTCCTTGTGGTAGTTGATGTTTTACTGTATTAATCTTTGTAATTGATAAGTTAATGAATGAGATTCAAAAAATAATGGGGAATTTATGGGTATATATGAACGCAAACAACGGGAAAAGGCTCAAAGAAAAATAGAAATTATCAATGCTGCTCGAAAAATCTTTTCTCATAAGGGGTTTAACTCAGCTACAATGGAGGAGATTGCCCTGGAGGCTGAATTGAGTCCTGGAACTCTTTATCTATATTTTAAGAACAAGGAAGAGCTGCATACATCCCTTTCCATTGAAATTTTAAAGTATCTGACAGATGAAATTCAAAAAGTTGTTCCCCTTGAAATTTCAGTGGAAGAAAAAATTGATAAATTTCGTGATGTGTTTATTGATGTATATGAATATGATTCAAATATTTTAATTAACCTGTTTCATCTTCAGTCCGGAGAAACACTTAAAAATCTCTCTAGCGAGGTTTTAAGGCAGATTAAGATCTATTCCACCATGGCCCACGGAGCAATAATTGATGTTGTGAAACAGGGTATTGAACAGGGTGTTTTTATTGATGAAAATCCAGTAGCTCTGGCAGATATTGTGTGGTCATCCTTTAGCGGTATAGTCCTTTGGGTTGACTCTAAAAGGCGTCTGGATGAACAGAAGGACTTTGTCAAATCTACAATTAAATTAGCATTTAAGATGATAAACAAGGGATTGAAAAAAATATAATTCAGCTATTGAATGGTATTTAGGGAAGCAAACAAAATAAATTAAACCACATTGCCTGGCTTTTACCTTGTTTGGTACAATGCTTCAAAGGCCAAATACATATTTATTGTCTGACTGAAACATGCTGATTTATTTAAAATTAGAGAGAATATTTTCAGCTTCCTTATAACCTTCAAACTCTTTGTCAATTTTCAAGGCATATTTTAAATATTTTTCAGCAAGTTGCTTGTTTTCAAGTTTGGCATAGGTACGACCAAGATGGAAGTTGACAATTGCATTCTCTGACAGTTTTTTCAGAGAGTCTGTAAATTCAGATTCAGCGTTTTGATATAAGCCTTTTTTATAGTATATAAGCCCAAGCGTATCTGCAATGGCTGGATCTTCAGGAAAGCTTTCCTTGGCTCTTCTGGCAAGTTCCAAAGCCTTGTCAATCTCATTTGTACGAACTGCAAGGTGGTAGGCCAGGTTATTGGCTGCCGGAGCATAGTCTGGTTTTAGTTCTAAAGCTTTCTCATAATGATCAGCAGCTTGATCATATTGTTTTTCACTGTCATAAATAGTTCCCAGCATCATATGGGCAAATGCATTGTCTGGGTTGATTTTTAATATGGACTGGTATTGTTCTATGGCTTTGTCTTTCTCTCTGTTTGACAGGTAGATTTTTGCAAGTGAATTATATGGGCTGATAAATTCTGGATTGGCTTCCATGGCTTTTAAGAAAAATTGTTTTGCCTCTGCAATATTTTTCTGCTGCAGGTAAATCTGTGCCTGGGTATTGTAAATAATAGCTTTTGCAGCATTGTTTTCTTCAACAACAGCAAACTGATTATTGCAGACATCATGTGCCTTATTAAATTCCTTTTTAATAACATGGATACGAACAATCTGTAGAAATACATCTAAATTTTTGTTGTTTTTTTCATAGGCCTTTAAAAAATATTCATGGGCTTTATCATATTTTTGCTGGCCGGCTTTTAAAAGGCCTATTCTATAGTAGGCAAGTGGATTTTCAGGTGAAAGATTAATAAGTTTTAAAAAATCTTTTTCAGCCTCATTATATTTTTTTTGAGCCATTAAAGAGCTTGCTTTGACCATGGTGGCATTATAGTTGTTCGGAGAGAGTTTAAGAGCTTCCATTGCTTCCATGCGGGCATCATCATAGGATCTTTGTGTGAGATAAAGGTTTGCAAGCAAAAGCTTTGCCTTTAAAAATCTGGGATTTAATTCAATGGATTTTATAATAGATGTTTTTGCCTGATCAAGTTGGGCTTTACCAACATTATAGAGCCCTTTTAAATAATGGACTTTAAATGATTTCGGCTCATCTTTTTCCAGGGATTCAATTATGGGGAAAACTTCATCAAATTGTTTGTTGGAAAGCAGAATTTCAGCCTTTAGCAACCTGGCTGGATAATACTGAGGTCTCTCCTCCAGGATATGATTGTTTAACATGGTCGCTTGATCAACATCTCTGTCGTTAAAGTGAAATCGTGCAATTATATTCTTTATGGACATATTGTCCGGGTCAGCAGCAGAAGCTTTTTGATAGGCATCAAGAGCTTTTTCTCTGTTTTTGGTCTGTTCATGGAATTTTGCCAGAATCATATATGATTTTGGAACATTATTATTGGTTTTTATTGCATCAAGATAGGCTTTTTCAGCTTTATCAAGTTGTTTCTGGCTTAAATAAAAGCTTCCAAGAAGAATATATGCCTGTTCATTTGTCCCATTGTTTTGAACAGCATTTAAAAGCAGTGATTCTGCCTTTTGGATCATTTTATTTTTAAGATAAAATCCTGTTAAAAAAGAGTATAGTTTTATATTTTTTGGGTCAATTTCAATGGCTTTTAAAAGAAGGGCTTCGGCTTCTTCAAGCTTATTATCAATGGCTTTGATTCTGGCAAGATTTTGCAGGGCAGCAATATTTTTATCATCAATGGATAAAATCTTCTTGTAAATCAATGCAGCTTTATCATTGGATTTTTTAAATAGTAAGACCTGGGCTTTAATATGCAGAGCTGTGATATTTTTTGGCTCTTTTTCAAGGATTTTGACTATCTTTTCCATGGCAGGTTCAATCTGTTTACCAAGGAAGAGAAATTCTGCCAGTTTTAATTGGGCTTTATAGTTGTCAGGTTCCAGTTGAACAACTTTTGAGAACATGCCAAAGGCGCCTTTTAAATTTCCAAGCTTCACCATGGTTTCAGCCAGTAAATAGTGCGCTTTCACATATTGAGGATCAATTTTAATGGCATTTTTAAGCTCGATTTCAGCTTTTTTATACTCTTTTTGTGTGTAGTAGTTATCTGCCCTTGTAAAAAAGTCCTCTTTTTTTTCCTGGTCAGACTGGCAGCCGAGAATAAAGCTTGAAACAGCGAAAATCAAAAATAATCTATAAACTATTTTCATTATATCCTCCAAGGATAGTATTTATTAAAACTTGATATTGGAATTATTTAATCCTCTGGGTAAAAAAAAGCAATATTCCTTATAAGTAAATCTGTCGGTTTTATCAAGGAAATAAATATAGATTAATCCCCATAAAGCATATTCTCTTTAACTTCTTGATAATTGTTTCGTTCTAAGATAAGGTTCGTTACAAGCTGTAACTATGAATTCATGTTTAGGATATAAATGAAATATTTCTCATTGAAAATTGCAATATTCTGTCTGATATTGACACCAATTTTATATATTGCCACACTCAATCTTTCCCAGAATTATTTGAATGATTACTATTTCCAGAACATTGAGAATGTTTTTATCGGTGATTCTTCAAGCCTTTTAAACGGCAGGATTTCAATTGAAGAACAGATTGCAGATAATATTGATACCTATCTAAAAGAGGACAAGGTGCTTAGATATCTTGGCCTTGATGTGAAGATTTTTGTGACCACAAAACAGGGGAAGGTGATTTACCCGATTTATATTAATGCAGATGTATTTGTGGACACACTTCGTGAAAATAATGAATTTCGTCAAATTGCAAAACAAAATTTTGAGATTTTAAACAGTGGGTTAAAGGTTAACAGCGTTGAAATTAAGTTGGACCATGGCACAAGAACGGCAAATTTAATCCTGATCTTTTATCTTGGCATTGCAATATTGACCCTTGTGACCTTCTATAAAAAAGCCAGTTCCAAAGCAAAGCTTGATGCACAAATTAAAAAAGATTTGATTGATAACCTGCAGAAAGACGAACGTCTCCAGCAGCAGATTCTTGAGGATCTGAAAAAAGAGCGCCAGGGTCTATTTGAAAATATTAAATCTTTAAATGCAAAATATCAAAAAGATAAAAAGAGATTAAAAATCAATGAAGAGGAGCTGTTTGATGAAATTATCTCCCTTGAAGAACAGCTCAATTCCTTTATTGAATTAAAGCAGAACAAAGAGGAGGAGATCAATGAACTTAAATCACAGATTGAAAATTATGAAAGAAGAAAAAGTTCAAAAAACAGAAGAAATGAATTTGATTTTATTTTAAGAAGATTTACAGCTTTGTATAAAAATATTCAGGTAAACAGAAAAGCAGTTGCAGGACTGCTGAGTCTTAGTGAAGAACAGCAGATCAAGGCTGAAGAGTGTATATTTCTATTGGATCGTGACCAGGAGAAAGTAACAATAAAAAGAAAAGTTTTTTCAGGTAAAAAACATAAAACTGCTTGCCTTGAAGTGTTGTTTGCCTATAATGGACGTCTCTATTTTAGAAAAAATGAGAATAATAATATAGAAATATTGATC
>CAZYDL010000227.1:0-5989 GCA_964646305.1 uncultured Desulfobacula sp.
GATATTCAATTAAAAGAGTTCCGGGAAATTGCTCTGGTCAGCAATCAGTGTTTTATTGCAAAAACAGAGGCCCAGAAAAAATTAATACAGAGTGAAAAAAAATTACGCCGTCATACTGAAAATTTAAAGGCAATCTTTAACAATTCTCCCAATATTCTTGTACTTGTTAATGAAGATGCCAGGGTTGAGATGATTAATCATAAAGGAGCCTCCTTTACAGACAGAAAACAAGAAGATCTTATAGGACTTCTTGGAGGCGAAGTTTTTAACTGCATGAATTCCTTTGACGGCAATGGGTGCGGTTGCAACCCTGACTGCTCTATCTGCCCTGTGAGAACCAGAGCCATGTCAACCCTGGAAACTGGTCAGCCCCATAAAGAAGAAGAGGGACAAATGACCTTTCTTGTCCATGATAAAGAAATCTCAATGGATTTGCTTATATCCACCACTTTGCTGGAACTGAATGGAAAAGCCAGAGTTCTGCTCTCTTTGACAGATATTACAGAACGTAAATTAGGAGAAATAGAGAAAAAAAAGCTTGAGAAACAGGTCCAGCAATCCCAGAAAATGGAATCTATAGGAACTCTTGCAGGCGGCATAGCACATGACTTTAATAACATTCTTTTTCCTGTCATTGGTTATACAGAGATGCTCATTGAAGATATACCTGAAGACAGCCCCTTAAAGGAAAGCCTTGAACAGATTTATAACGGCGCCTTAAGAGCAAAGGACCTGGTAAAACAGATTCTTACTTTTGCCAGACAGAAAGATGGTGAATTAAAGCTCATGCAGATGCAGCCCATGGTTAAAGAGGCAATAAAACTTATAAGATCAACAATTCCAACAACCATTAGTATTAAACAGAATATTCAGACCGATTGCCGTCCCATTAAAGCTGACCCCACACAAATTCATCAGATTGTAATGAATCTTGCTACAAATGCCTATCATTCCATGGAAGAAAAAGGAGGAGAACTTAAAATAAGCCTTAAAGAGATGGAATTTGAAGAACATGACCTTGTAAACTCTGATATCACTTCTGGAGTCTATGCCTGCCTGACAATAACAGATACAGGCAAAGGAATGGATCAAGATCTAATATTGAAAATCTTTGACCCGTTTTTCACCACCAAGGGAAAAGGCAAAGGTACTGGAATGGGACTGTCAGTGGTTCATGGCATTGTTAAAAACATGGGGGGTGCCATACGGGTTTACAGTGAACCTGGCAAAGGGAGTGAATTCAATGTATATCTGCCAGTGGTGAAAACCATATCAGCAGACCAATTAACTGATATAAAAGAACCGCTCCTGACTGGAACCGAGCATATTCTGCTTGTGGATGATGAGGTACCCATATTAAAGATGGAACAGGATATGCTTGAACGTCTCGGCTACACAGTTACTACACGTTCAAGCAGCATTGATGCCCTTGAAGCCTTTCATGCTAACCCTGATAAATTTGATCTTGTCATCACTGATATGGCAATGCCAAATATGGCAGGAGATAAACTTGCCATTGAATTGACCAGAATACGCCCTGACATTCTCATACTGCTTTGTACAGGATTCAGTGAGATCATGTCTGAAGAAAAGGCAAAATCACTTGGCATTCAAGGCTTTTTATTAAAGCCGGTCATATCAAAAGCTCTATCCCAGAAAATACGTGAGGTCCTGGAATAACAGCTTTGATGACATTATGTCTATCTTACAATACATCTGGTAAAACAATGGATCCATGGGCATCTTTTAATTTTAAAAGTTCCTTTTTCTGTTCAGTCAATATATCAAATAGAATGTTTGGGATATTTTCTTCCTTTGAATATGCTGCCTGCTGGAGATCTATTCTTTGAAGGATATTATCAAGATATAAAGAGAATTGTTTTGTATAAAGCTCTTTTGTATACTCTTTATTGATAATATCTTTAAACAATAATTTCAAATCTTCATATTTTGGAAGATTGCCAATGGGTGTTACAATATATTCAACTTCATCATGGGCATATCTTTCAAGCCAGGAAAGCCATACTTTTACATCCTTTTTTTCACCTATGAGTTTTGAAGATTTACCACCACGGGCTTTATCTGTTAAAAAATAGTTCAGACCCGCCATAACAGGTTTAAATTCATCCTTTATTTTATCATTTCCAAAGAATTTAAACTGGGCATCCATATAGTCGCCAAGAGAGCCTGGAATAAAAGGAGCATTAGCCCATGGTGCTCTTTTAATGCCCGTGGCCCCGACTTCTGTTGCTGTTGCAGCAGAAACTATGCATGCTCCAATAACAACTCCGGCATCAGAAGTTTGCGCCACCCATACCGGAGGCATGGTGTCTGCATCTCTGCCAGAGTATGTAAAGACTCTTGTTAAAGCGCCATCAGGGTTTTCAGCTTCATCTGAGTAATTATCAAGGGAGGATGATCTTAATGTGCATCTTGAATTGGGATGGGACAGGGGAACAGGTTTGTTGTCATTATCTGTTTTACCCTCAAACCACTCTCCCTGGAAGTTAAAACCTTTCTCTGGATGCTCTTCATTATTTCCCAACCAGTGGGGAACCTTATTCTCATCAATGAGAACATTTGACCAGATGACTTCATGGCCGGGTTTTCTTAGAACTTTCATTAAAAAAGGATCGCCTTCCATATTAACATCTTCAACAATGCCAAAAATTCCAGCTTCTGGATTAACAGATCGTATGGAGCCGTCATCTGCTATCCACATCTGGGCAAGGTCATCACCAATGAATACATTGCCTGCCATGGCAGTGGTGGTCTTTCCGCATCCGCTGGGAGCAGCGCCTGCAACCCAGGTTACACGATCATTTGGACCATAAATGCCTGTAATAAACATATGTTCTGACAATTCATTTCCAAGGTTGGTGTAAACAGCCTTATCCACTGCAAACCTGTGATTTCCTTTTTTTAAAAGCAGGGTGTTGCCGGCATAGGTGCAGTTAAAACTAAAAGTGGTTTGAAATTTTCTATCCATGAATACCCTTGCATTGGGCAGGTCTTCATCTCTGTTTAAACCTTCACTGTGAACATTGGTGAAAAAATGTCCAAGTTTTTCAACTTCCTGATCAAAATCAGCATAGGTATTTCTGTAAAGCAGTTCTGCACTGTGGGACACATAGGTGGAACTTGTAATTTCCAAAGCTGGATTGGACACGGGTGAACCCACAGGCCCCCTCATGTAAAATCCAATGATCATGGTCATCTCCTTCATGATATCTTTCATATTGGATTTGACCTGTTCAAAGGCAGTTGGCCTGTCCATTCTATTGGCAAGGGAGCTTACCTTATCTTCTGGATTTGCAATATAAAATGTTCTATCAACAATTCTTCCCTGTTCTCCTGCAAGATCAAAATGAATGGTATGGTTTTCAATTGCAAGCGGGCTTTCTTCACCTTTTTCAATGGCAAGATCATTAATAAATTTCCGGTCTTCAGGCGATCCTGTATTTACAAAAATAGACTTAGGATTACAAAGAACAATTGAATTGGCAATTCTTATTAAAACTTCAGGATTCTTTATTTTCAACATTCTATTTAAATGCTCTTCATCCATATATTGCTTAAATATGGCTTTGGCTTTTTCTATGGAATCTACCTGTCCAAGTTCATTCATTAAGTCCATGTCATTATTTGTCTTTTGCATAATTATTACCCACTCCCAAAATAATATTAAATAGAAATTGCCTGTTCCTTATCTAAGCGCCAAGGGCGATCTGCAATGATCACTGCCCGTAATACCTTAAAGGACAGAAACAAACCTAAAGCTCATGCGCAAAGCATGGAAAGAATTACAAAATTTATATCTACTCTTTCATATAACATTAACTTTAAAAAAATCAAATAATATCTTAAAATTTTTGCGTAAATTTTGTATTTCATAAGACTTGGATTGTATTTTGATGTAAACCTGTATAAAAACAGACTAAGATCAATTAAAAAATAGAGATTTAAATCACAGGAAAGCTATGAAAAATAAAATATTTGCTGATTTGCATAACCATACCACAGCCTCAGATGGAGATTTTACACCCACTAAAATGGTGGAACAGGCAAAGATTAAAGGGATCAAGGCCATTGGAATAACAGATCATGACACCCTTAATGGATTAAAAGAAGCAATTAAGGCAGGCAAAGAATATAATATTGAAGTCATCCCTGGCGTGGAAGTCTCCATAAGGTTTAAGCGTTCTGATTTCACAGGGACACTGCATCTTTTATGTTATTTTACAAAAAATATGCTTTTGGATAATAAATTTGTAACGGAGTTTAAAAAAATTCTGACAAAAGGAAGGGGAGAAAAATTAGTAAGGGCAAGAGTTAATGAAATTAATAAATTTTTTGGTCCCCAATGCCTTAAAGCAGGACAGGAAAACCCTTTATTAAAAAGAGACCTGGAGTTTGAAGATATTTCTGCTTTAAGCAATAACGCAACAAGACGTCATTTTGCTATTGTCTTGAAAGAAGTTTTTAATATTACAAGCAAAGACACCATTAATACAATCATCAGCAATAACTCTAAAGCTTATCTACCTTCTGGTATTCAATTAAAAAGAATTGTTGATTTTATCCAAAAAAATAAAATTCTTGCTGTTCTTGCCCATCCCGCAGCAGGTTCGTTCCCGGGTCAAGGGCATTATAAGGAGGTGCTGCCTCCCTTTGAAATTGTAGAAAAAATTTTTCCTGAATTTCTTAAAGCTGGTATTCAAGGTCTTGAGGTCTATTACCCCGGCCATACTGATGAATATCAAAATAAGCTGAAATCATTGGCGTTAAAACATAAATTGATTATTACGGGAGGCTCAGACTGCCATGATGAAAAAGAACGCCCCTTTGGAGTGCAGGGAATATCACAATCAGAATTCAAACTATTTAAGGAAACATTGCCATGGGCAAATACAAAATAGATAAAACAATATTCTCAGATCTTAAAGCCTGTGATCCTGAAGATGTTGTGTTACGAACCAATGGCCGATTTGACAAGGCAAAAAATCAATATTGTTTAAATATCTGGGGCCATGACTATTGTGTTGATTTAAATAAATCTGAAGTTATACCTCAAGGAGCAGGCTTAAAAACATATCAGGATTTTTTATATCTGTTTATATTGTATTATCTTATGAAATCAAGGGATATCAAGCCTTCGGGTAAATGGATTTCAGAAAAGGATATTCCAGGCGGAGCTGCTTTTTTCAGGGGCCCCCATACTATTCCAGGGGATGTAATTACAAACAAATTTGGCAATGATATGGATTCCTTTAAACAGACATGTAAAAAATTAAACGGGGTCAATCTTAATATGGCAGATGCTGCCTTTATGTTTCAAATCACCCCAACCATTCCCGTGGCAGTATTGTATTATTATGGAGATGAAGATTTCCCTTGCGAAGCAAAACTATTGTTTGACAAGACAATAGGTATCCATTTACCTCTGGATATTGTTTTTGCCCTTGCCGTAGAGGTCTGCAATATACTTGGGAACAACCAGGAAGCTGTTACAAAATGCTAATTTGCAGCAAGCTATTTATAAAGGTATAAAAAATGCGTAAGCTTTTACTGATAGGCTTTTTTTCATTTCCCATAATCATGATGGTTTTTCTTGTGCATGCTGTTTTTCTACAGGGTTATACCGGGTTTAAAATGGACAAGACCCAGAATGGTCTTTTGGTTTCAAGTGTTGCTCAAAAAATAAACCCGGTCCAAAAAAATGATATTATTATCTCAATACATGGTTTTTCCTATCATGAATTTCTCGGTTTTGCCACAACAGGATCATTTACAAAAAAAGCGATTTCAATAAAACACAAGGCAGATCAGCATGGAACCATGACAATATTAAGGGGTACACAAAAAATAGTGCTCCCCATTAAAACAATTGCTTTTACGGCAGCTTCCCTTTTTAAAATTCTCTGGCCCCAGGTATTGTTGATGGCAGTATTTTTAAGCCTTGGAACAACAGGACTTTTACGGGCACCGC
>CAZYDL010000228.1:0-5970 GCA_964646305.1 uncultured Desulfobacula sp.
GATGGATTATTACCTCATGCCCCTCTTTTTTTGCCTGTTTTTTTATCCATGCTCCAGACTTGTCTTCAGATAATTTTCTTGTTGTTGAAACCGATACCACGGCAATTTTAATATCCTGGGGTGTATTTTTTTTATGCAATAAAGTGCTCATATGTTAATCCTGTTCAATATAAACCATATCTTTTTTATCATGCTCTCTTACAAGAACATTTATCATATCATTATGTGCCGTATCCAGTGATATCCCCTTGTAATCAGCCTGGATGGGAAGTTCCCTGTGCCCTCTGTCCACAAGTATGGCAAGTTCCATTCGTGCAGGTCGTCCAAAATCCATTAAGGCATCCATGGCTGCTCTTATTGTTCTGCCTGTAAATAATACATCATCCACAAGGATAATATCCATATCATCAACGTTAAATGGGATATTTGAAGGGCGCACAATGGGCTGGTGACTGATTTTTGTCCAGTCATCCCTGTACATATTGATATCCATGCTGCCAACAGGAATTTTTACATTTTCTATCTTTTGAATCTGTTCGGCCACTCTTTTTGCAAGAGAATCCCCCCTTGTCTGTATTCCAACCAGGGCAAGGTTTTGAGTCCCTCTGTGTTTTTCTAAAATTTCATGGGATATTCTTGTGATAATTCTTTTAAAATCCTGATCATTCAGGATGATTTTTTTATTTTTCATACAAAGGCCCTGTCATAGTTTAAATGAATTTATAAATTTGTATCATCTTTTTTTATGACGGGCAATAGTTTGTATCTTTAGTTTTAAATTAAGGTAAGGCAAGGCTCTGGATATTGGTGGTAAAAATTTTCCAGAATTGTTCCAAAGCAAATATTCAGGCAGGGTTATTAAGGTGTTGATTTTCAGTTTAAGTTGCTATAATCAGTGTATGTAATTTAATATGTGCTAGAATATCCTGGAAGGGTTTAAAAAAAATATCAGGACAGGTTTATGAAATTTGATTGTACAGGTGTAATCCTTGCCGGTGGGAAAAACAGCAGACTTCCGGGAAAGAAAAAAACATTTCAAAAGATTGGGGATTCAATGATCCTTGAGAATATTCATGGCCTGTTCTCAAGGCTTTTCAAGGAAATTATTATTGTGGTCAATGATCCACGGGATTTTGCAGATTTGGACATGACTATTGTGACTGATATTATCCCTGCAAAATGTGCACTTGCAGGCCTTCATGCAGGCCTTTTTTATGCATCCTACCCTTATATTTACACCACAGCCTGTGATACTCCCTTTATAAAGCAGTCTGTTGTTGAACACATCATGGGTCAGATAGAGCCGGGCTTTGATGTGATTATCCCAAGAACTGATGGTGGTTTTGAGGCATTATCTGCTGTTTACTCAAAGGATTGTATCCCCTTGATTGAGGATAATCTTAAAAAGGGTGTTTTTATGATTAAAAAATTTTTCAGGAAAAAGAGGGTTAAGGAGATCCCTGTGGAGCAATTCAAGGCATTGGATCCGCAAATGCAGTTTATTTTTAATGTTAATACACCTGAAGATTTGAAAAAAGCCAGATTAATGGCAGATAAACAAAAGATTTAAATAAAGAGGAAGATGTTATGAATGTTGAAACAATGATGAAACAGATAAAACAGCACCCTGATTATCATAAGGCAGGAATGATCCTGTGCCACAATGGTGTTGTAAGAGCCACATCCCGGGAGGGGGATGAAGTGACAGGCCTCAAGGTTTCAGTTGATCATAAAAAAGTTGATGAGATCATAAAAGAGCAGAAAAAAAGGCCTGGAATTATTGAAATATTGATTCATATTAATGAGGATAAAGAGCTTGTTGTTGGAGATGATGTGATGTTCCTTGTGGTTGCAGGTGATATCAGAGAGAATGTTCTTGAATCTTTAACTGATACTTTAAATTTTATTAAGGGTGAGGCAACAAGTAAAAAACAATACTTTATTTGATAAAAAAGTCGTAATTTTTCCAATTACGGCGTTAGGAAAAAATTTTAATCCTCGCAAGACTATTTGTATGGCTCCGGTTAAAATTTTTTCCTGCCTTGTACTTGGATAAAATTACAACTTTTCAATGATGTTTGTTAAATGTAACATTTGAAAAAAAGAATTGAATATTCTGTTTACTATCCAGTGGAAGGTAAACAGCCTGGAACGGGTTGCAGCCATACCAGTAAATATTAAAAATAAAATAATATAAAGGTAATAAAATGACAGATTTTACACATCTTGATAAAGACGGCAGGGTCAGAATGGTGGATGTGGGAGATAAACAAAAAACCAAACGCATTGCTGTGGCAGCAGGAAAAATTTCCATGGAACCTGGAACATTGTCCATGATCATGGATGAAAAGGTAAAAAAAGGCAATGTCCTTGAAACAGCCAGAATTGCAGGGGTTATGGCCGCAAAGAAAACATCTGATCTGATTCCCATGTGTCATCCCATAAATATCACCCATGCACGGGTTGATTTCTCCTTTGATACAAAAAATAACAGCATTGATATTGAGGCAGAGGTGTCTTTGACAGAAAAAACCGGTGTGGAGATGGAGGCTTTGACGGCCGTGTCTGTTGCGGCTTTAACCATATATGATATGTGCAAATCCTATGACAGGGCAATGAAAATATCTGATATCAGACTTAAATCCAAATCAGGAGGTAAAAGCGGAACCTTTACTGCAAAATAGTAATACCCTTATCACCCTTGGAAATCTGGTGTTCTGTATCTTTGGTTTTTCCCTTGGTGTTTTCCTATGTATAATTTTTGCAAGATCAAAGAGGTCTTCTTTATTAAAAAGTATTGATCCTGTTCAAAAGAGTCTTGATAGATATGAACAGCGCCTTAACAGCATGGAAAAAGAGAGGGAGAGAGCCCATGGCTCCATCACGGAAAAACTCCTTGAAATGGGAAGAAGCCAGAATAATCTTAATATTGAGACAGCCAATCTTGTAAAGGCATTAAGGGTTCCCCATGTCCGGGGGCGCTGGGGGGAAATAACTTTAAAGAGAGTGGCAGAGATTTCCGGCATGGCAGAATATTGTGATTTTCACGAGCAGCTTTCATTCAAAAATGGCAGTAAAGGCTTAATCAGGCCTGATATGGTGGTTACTCTGCCGGGAAACCGCAAGATTATAATTGATTCAAAGGTGCCTTTGATGGCTTATCTTGATGCCCTTGAAGCAACCACTGATCAACAAAAACAAGAGAGAATGAAACATCACGGTCAGCAGGTAATGAAGCATATATTAAATTTATCTTCGAAAAATTATTTCCTTCATATTTCTCCTACTCCTGAATTTGTTGTTCTGTTTATTCCAGGAGAAAATTTTTTTTCTGCTGCCTTGAGCCTTTATCCGGATTTAATAGAAAAGGGAATAGAAAAAGGAGTCATACTTGCCACACCCACCACATTGATAGCACTCTTAAAGGCAATTTTATATTCATGGAAACAAAAAAAGAGTTATGAAAATGCCCAGGAGATCAGAAACCTTGGAGTTGAGCTTTTCTCAAGGCTTTGTACCATGACCGATAACATCAACCGCCTTGGAAAAGATATTGAAAAATGTGTTGCAAGCTATAATAGAACCGTGGGCTCAATGGAAACAAGGGTTATGTCCACGGCAAGAAAACTCGATGTCACAGGCGTATCTTCACAACCTTTGGATAATTTACAGGCAATAGATTATTCAAAAACATTAACAAGAGAATTTAACAGGCAGGCTAAAGATGACTACCAAGATAGTGTTAAATAGTGTTTTTATTTGTGTTTTTGTGGCACTGGCCTGCTTTTTTGGCGGATGCTTTCCCGGGGTCAGAGAAGAGATAACAAAATTTAACTCTTTAAAAAAACTTAAATATAGAAATTATCCATCATTTGTTGATGACTTTAACTTGCAGGATTTAATAATTTCCATTGATAAGAGCCTTGAATATTTTAAAAAAGTTCCCTTGGAAAGAAAATATCAATATGGCAAAGAGATATTTAATGCTGCTCACTTGATCACATCCCTGGAAGTATTTAAAATATTTTTGCAGCAAAATCCTTCAACAAAAGCTTTGAATAAATTTATAAAATCAAAATTTATTGTTTATGAAGCAGCAGGCAATGATGAAGAACAGGTTCTTTTCACAGGATATTTTGAGCCAAGCTATGAAGGAAGTTTAGTAAAGAGTGATATTTATAAATACCCTGTTTATTCCCTTCCAGATGATTTGCTGGAAATTGATTTATCACTATTTTCAGATAAGTATAAAGGCCATAAACGTCTTGTTGCCAGGGCTAGTGATTCAAATAAAACCATAGTGCCCTATTATACAAGAGAGCAGATTAATATGATGGAGGATTTTTATACAAGATCAGAGCCTGTGGCATGGCTGAAAAGCCGTGTGGACCGGTTTTTCCTTGAAATTCAGGGATCTGGAAGAGTTGTTCTTGATGATCAAGAAGAGATAAGGCTTCATTATGCAAGAAGCAATGGTAAGCGCTATCGGTCGATTGGGCGGTATCTTATTGGTAAAGATGAGATTTTAAAGGAAAATATGTCCATGCAGGCCATAAGAGAATGGCTTGAATGCAATCCAGATAGGATTGATGAAGTTTTGCATCACAATGAGAGTTTTGTGTTTTTTCAAGAAGAGAAAGGCGGTCCTTATGGCTGCCTTGGTGTTGAAGTTACTGCCCTTCGTTCAATTGCAACCGATACAGGTTTATTTCCAAAAGGAGCCCTGTGCTTTATGCAGAGTAAATTACCAGATCAATCAGATATTAATTTTTTATCAGATATCAACCCTGTTCAAGGGTGGAATAAAACCTCTTTTTTTGTGTTAAACCAGGATACAGGAGGTGCCATCAAGGGGCCTGCAAGAGCAGATCTTTTTTGTGGCAATGGTGAATACGCACAGTTTACAGCAGGCCATATGAATCAATATGGCAGGCTGTTTTTTCTTGTTTTAAATCCAGAATCCTGAATATTAATCAAACAATTAATCTAAATCCATTCAATATCATTAAGGTAAAATTTAAGAATAACTTTTTTGCCGGGATATAGTTTCAGGTCTGTAATTTCATCGGGGCTCAATCTTATGACAAAGGAGATATCATGGATAGTAATTGTTGCCATGACAAGGCTGGTTTTTTCTTCAAGAAGCATGGAAGCTACCTGGCCTGACAGCTGGTTAAGAGTGGCATTATCCTCCTGTTTTTCAAGGGCCAGAAATATATTCTTTTTTTTGATTATGGCATTGCATGCTGATTTGGCAGGGGCAGGCAGTTTTATTATCTGACCATCATTGAGTTTTTTTAAATGGGTTTGGTTATTTTGTTTTTCAAAGGGGCCTGAAATTATATTTTCAACGCCTGTAGAAAAGAGTTTGCCCTTAAACATGGAAAGCTGTTTGTCACAGATGGAATACAGCCATTGCAGGTCATGACTCGCAATTACAAGTGTTGCCCCCCACTCTTTTTGAGCATTGAGAGAAGCTTTTCGGATAAGTTTGGCACTTTTTACATCAACACTTGCTATTGGTTCATCAAGAAGCAGCACTTCGGGTTTTAGGATAAGCCTTGCTGCCATGGCAACTCTCTGGGCTTCTCCACCTGATAATTCATGCCATTTTCTATCCTTGAATTTTTTATAATCAAGCCCGACATTGAAAAGAGCTTTTTCTACTTTTTTGTCAATGCTGTTTATACCCTTAAACGGTGTTCTCTTTTTTTTGATTTTCACACCATAGGCGATATTCTCAAAAACCGTTCTTTTTAAAAGATAGGGTTTTTGGGTCAAAAGAGTTATTTTTGAGCGTATATTTTGTGAAAATGGAAATTCTTTGTGTTCTTTATAAAAAATTTGTCCCTGTGTTGGTTTTTGTGCAAAGGCCAGAAGTTTTAAAAGTGTGGTTTTACCACTGCCATTTGGCCCGATCAAGCCTGTAATTGATCCTTGTTGAATTTTTAGTTCATCAATATCAAGCAC
>CAZYDL010000229.1:0-5910 GCA_964646305.1 uncultured Desulfobacula sp.
GCTCTGTCACTGCCAGGGGCTGCTGTAATGACTCTTGTGGGAGGGGCTCTTTTCGGGATTGTTACAGGTGTGATTGCAGTTTCTTTTGCAAGCACCATTGGAGCTACACTTGCATTTCTTGTCTCCAGATTTCTTTTAAAGGATTATGTACAAAACAGATTTGGAGAAAAAATCCAAACAATCAACAATGAAATCAAAAAAGATGGCGCATTTTATCTTTTCACCCTAAGGCTTGTTCCTCTGTTTCCTTTTTTTGTCATCAACCTTGTCATGGGCCTGACTCCTATTTCAACCATCCGATTTTTCCTTGTCAGCCAGATAGGCATGCTTGCAGGAACAATTGTATTTGTTAATGCCGGAACCCAATTGAGTAAAATTGATTCTCTGGGCAATATCCTGTCACCCGGACTGATTTTTTCTTTTGTGCTGCTGGGAATATTCCCCATTATAGCAAAAAAACTTATTGCATTTATAAAAGCAAAAAAAATATATGCTTCTTTTAAAAAACCAGAAAAATTTGATTATAACCTGGTGGTGATTGGTGCAGGCTCGGCAGGACTTGTAACATCTTATATTGCTGCTGTGGTTAAATCAAAGGTGGCACTCATTGAAAAGCATAAAATGGGGGGAGATTGTCTCAATACTGGGTGTGTTCCAAGTAAAGCCCTGATCCGTTCAGCAAAGATGCTCTCCTATGCAAAACGTGCAGAGGAATTTGGATTTAACAAAGCTTCCATTGATTTTACCTTTGACAGGGTCATGGCCAGAGTTCATAAAATCATAAAAAAAGTTGAGCCACACGATTCCATTGAACGCTATACTGATCTTGGTGTTGACTGCATCCAGGGAGAAGCAAAAATCTTGTCGCCATTCACTATATTGGTAAATGACAAGACAATTACCACCCGCAATATTGTAATTGCAACAGGTGCAAGACCATTTGTCCCATCCATCAAAGGCATTGAAAAAATCCAATATCTTACATCTGATACCATCTGGGATATCACAAAACTTCCTGAAAAACTTCTTATCCTCGGAGGAGGCCCCATAGGAGCAGAACTGGCTCAAACCTTTACAAGGCTCGGCTCCAATGTAGTGATGGTTGTAAGGGGAAAAAGGATTCTTGCAAGGGAAGACATTGAAATTGCAGATATGGTAAAGAAAAAATTTGAAGATGAAAATATTTCAGTATTAACAGAACACACCACAAAAGAATTTATTATAAAAGATGAGAAAAAATTTCTTGTGTGCACATTCAAGGGCGAAGAGAAACACATTGAATTTGACGAAATCCTTCTGGCAGTGGGAAGGACTCCCAATACAAAGGGATTCGGGCTTGAAGATATTGGTGTGAATCTGACCCAGAGAGGCACAATTGAGGCAAACCAGATGCTCCAGACCAATTTTCCCAATATCTTTTGTGCAGGGGATGTCACAGGTCCTTACCAGTTTACCCATACAGCTGCCCACCAGGCATGGTATGCATCTGTCAATGCTCTTTTTGGAAACTTTAAGAGATATGCTGTGGATTACCGGGTTATCCCATGGGCTACTTATACCGACCCTGAAGTTGCACGTGTCGGGCTCAATGAGCAGGAAGCAAAAGAGAAAAACATTGACTATGAAGTCACAACCTATGATATAGATGACCTTGACAGGGCAATCTGTGACTCAGAAGATCATGGCGTGGTAAAAGTATTGACAAAACCCAGGAGCGATAAAATTATTGGTGTCACCATTGCAAGTTCCCATGCAGGTGATCTTATTGCTGAGTATGTCCTTGCCATGAAACACAACCTTGGTTTAAACAAAATTCTGGGAACTATTCATATCTACCCTACACTTGCTGAGGCTAATAAATATGTGGCAGGAAACTGGAAGAAAAAACATGCACCAAAAAAGCTTTTGAACTGGGTAAAAAAATATCACACCTGGATGAGAGGTTAATAAATTAAGACTTTTAAATAATGTTCAATTTTGTTTTAGTGCAAGGAAAATTAAAATTAGAAATTAAATGGATGATAAAAAAGGAGAAGTACAATGGAAACATACTACAACCCGCAGGATCTTTTGAAATTTGACCAGATTGGCAAAGATGCACCAGATCTTGCAAAAAAATTCTTTGACTACTATGGAGCAGTTTTTGCCGAAGGGGAGTTAACTGAAAGGGAAAAATCCCTGATTGCACTGGCTGTAGCCCATGCCATACAATGCCCTTACTGCATTGATGCCTATACTCAGACATGTCTTGAAAAGGGTTCTAATTCAGGTGAAATGACAGAAGCCATCCATGTTGCCACAGCCATACGCGGGGGCGCATCCCTGGTTCATGGTGTGCAGATGAGAAACATTAATGATAAGCTCTCCATGGGGTAAACCATGTCTGTAAATACAGGGTCAAACAATATAGTACCAGAAGAATCAATCAACGCCTTTGATAAAGCTTTAATACAAAATAAACTTGTTCTAAAGCGGGAAAAAACCACAACCTGCCAGATTAATGTGGGATATCTTTGTAACCTTTCATGTCAACACTGCCATTTAACAGCAGGGCCGGACAGAAAGGAAAACATGACAAAAAAAACAGCAGAACAGGTGATATTATATGCACAAAGATCCAAGTTTGACACCATTGATATCACGGGTGGTGCCCCAGAGATGAACCCAAACATCGAAATGCTGGTTGAAAAGCTTGCTCCTCTATGTTCGAGCATCATAATCCGTTCAAACCTTATCGCCATCAATGATGTTCAAAGAGCCAGTCTGATCAATGTATTAAAAAAAAACAGAGTAATTATTACAGCTTCTTTTCCCTCCATCAATGAAGCCCAGACCAATGCTCAAAGGGGAGATAATATTTTCCTTGAAAGCATAAAAACCCTTAAAAGGCTGAACACACTAGGCTATGGAGACTCTAAAAACAGCGGTCTTGAATTAAATCTGGTTTCAAATCCCACCGGGGCATTTATGCCTTCTCCCCAGGAGCAGGTTGAAAAAAGATTTCGTACGATACTTGATAATAAATGGGGAATACAATTTGACAATCTATACAATTTCGCAAATGTCCCCCTTGGCCGTTTCAAGGTCTGGCTTAAAAAAACGGGTAATTTTGATGGCTATATGGAAAAGCTTATGACAAGCTTTAATCCCTGTGCCGTACAAAATCTCATGTGCAAGAATATTATTTCCATCGCATGGGACGGCTATTTACATGATTGTGATTTTAATCTGGCAAAAAAAATTCCCATGGCAGGAGTAAAAACCCACATCACCCAGATGCATGCACTGCCAGCCCCAGGATCTATCATTGCAACCGCAGAGCATTGTTTTACCTGTACTGCTGGAGCAGGCTTTACATGAGGTGGCGCTATTGATGCCTGAGTTCAGGTTGACAAACTGTCACACAACCCCAGTTTCGACGTTGGAAAATATTGCATTATGTAGCAACCTGCCGATTGATTGTTACAGAATGGAGACAAATGTTAAATAAAAACAGTTTAAAAAAATCTGCTGTAATTTTTTTTACTATTGGGACACTGCTAACCTTGCTGGCCCTGCCAAATAGTTTTGCAGCCAGGCTGCCACTTCCCGGGATAAAAAAAGGAGTCAATATGGAACTTAATATTAAATATAAAGCCTTGAGAAAAGAAAAAGGCAGCTCATATAAGCCAAGGACAAAACACCTTGACCAGGACGGATGGGCAAAATATACCAATCGTCTTTTCTTAGAAACCAGTCCCTACCTTTTACAGCATGCTCATAACCCGGTCAACTGGTATCCATGGGGAGATGAAGCCTTTGAAACTGCCAAAAAAAAGGGTCTGCCAATATTGTTATCTGTGGGGTATTCCACCTGCCACTGGTGCCATGTCATGGAGGAGGAATCCTTTGAGGATATTGAAATAGCAAGTTATATGAATGAAAACTATATTGCAATAAAGGTAGATCGAGAAGAACGTCCAGATGTGGATGCCATATATATGAGTGCTGTACAGGCAATAACCGGGAGGGGTGGGTGGCCCATGACTGTGTGGCTTACACCGGATAGAAAGCCTTTTTACGGGGGTAGTTATTTTCCGGCAAGGGATGGTGACTGGGGAGTATCCATGGGATTTCTCACAATACTTCATAAGATAAAGGAATACCACGATCAAAACCCTGAACAGATTCAACAGGCCGGCACAGACATTACCAATGCCATAAAAAAGAGTCTTTCGCCGGCAAAAAGCGAGAAACCACCATCACAGCAAGCTTTTAAAAACAGCATGACATTCTTTAAAAACAGCCATGATACAATCAACGGCGGTATAGTTGGTTCTCCCAAATTTCCAAATACAATGCCAATACGACTTTTATTCAGACTCTACCATAAAACTAAAGATAAGGCAGTTCTTGATATGGCAGAACAGACTCTGATAAAAATGGCCCAGGGAGGTATTTATGACCAGGTTGGAGGAGGTTTTCACAGATACGCAACTGATGAACAATGGCTCGTGCCCCACTTTGAAAAAATGCTCTATGACAATGCACTTCTCGCAGCAGCATACCTTAAAGGATTTCAGATCACTGGCAACCCTCAATTTAAACAGATTGTGGATGAAACTCTTTTATATATCCAGCGGGATATGACTGCACCCAATGGTGGATTTTTCTCTGCAACAGATGCTGACAGCAAAACACCAGAGGGGGAAAACCATGAAGGCTATTATTTTACATGGACACCAGCCGAGCTTGAAAGTGCACTTGGCAAAAACGATGCCAGGGTTGTGGCACACTATTTTAATGCAACAGAATCTGGAAATTTTGAAGGCAGAAATATTTTAAACAGAACACAATCTGCAAAGACTGCTGCACAGGAACTTGGTATATCGCAACACGCCTTTGATGATATTATTTCAAAATCCAAAGCAGAACTTTACAAGCAGAGGCAGTCAAGGCCTGCTCCCCTTAGGGATGAAAAGATCCTTACTGCCTGGAACGGCCTGATGATATCTGCTTTTGCACAATCAGGACTTCTGCTTAAAAATCAGGATTATATTGAGACCGCAAAAAAAGCTGCCAATTTTATCATAGCCAATTTATATAAAGACAATGAGTTGTTCAGATCCTATAAGGACAACCGAGCAAGTCACAAGGCTTATCTTGACGATTATGCATTTTTTATTGCAGCTCTTTTAGACCTGTTTGAGGCTGATCCTGATCCTTTATGGTTTAAGACTGCCATTAAACTTGATAAAATACTGTTTGATCTTTATGAAGACAGGGAGAATGGAGGGTTTTTCATGACTGCCAATAACCATGAAAACCTGATCGCAAGGCAGAAGCCAGGGATTGACGGTGCCCTTCCCTCTGGCAATGCCATAGCAGCAATGAACCTGTTCAGGCTTGCCGTTTTCACCGGTGATAAAAATTATCACAAACGCGGGGCAAAAACTCTTAAAGCCTTTTCGTCAGCTTTTGAAACCAATCCATCAATTGTGTCAGAAATGATGATTGCCTTTGATTTTTCACTTGCAGCCCCCAAAGAGATTGTGATTGTATCCCTGGAAAACAAAGCAGAAGGAAATGAATTATTTTTAAAAGAGTTCAGAAAGACCTATCTTCCAAATCGTATCTTGATCCAGGTTGAACAAGGAGAGCATGCAGAGCAGCTTTCCAGGCTTATTCCCCTTATCAAAGGAAAAACAGCCATTAACAAGAATAATACTGCCTATATTTGTGAACAAGGTATTTGCCATTTGCCTTCATTCACAGCAAAAGAGTTTTTAAAACAGATAAATTGAAAATTTCCAACTTAAGGGATACCACAACCATAAAAAGCGCATGCCAGGTTAATATAATATCCTAAACCATGGTATGGAATATGCATCTTTGCTATTTAAATTGTGTTGAATTGAACAGAGTATGACT
>CAZYDL010000230.1:0-1705 GCA_964646305.1 uncultured Desulfobacula sp.
CCTTATGCCGACGCCATAAACTATCACGAACTAACCGAATTTTTCCTTGCCTGGTATGAAAAACATCTCCCAAAGGCATTTCCTGACTGGTACACTGACACTAAAAAAGCCCTTGCTGTCAAGGGCTCTGGCGAAGATTTCAAGCGCGCCATGGTTGAAATCTATAAAAATCTTACAAACCATATGCCGGACAATGGAATACAGATGGTGCAGTTTACCCATCAGGATTCATCAGTCTGGGCAGACCTTGCCATGATTTTATGGGCAGCAGGTCTTAAAGTAACCGCGGCCTGGACCATAGCCACAGAAACATCATCCGGGCTTAAAAAAGGCAACTATGTACAGGGAACAGTCCTTCTTATCCTCCGCAAACGCCTTTCCGGCAAAATGGCCTTTCTTGACGAAATTTACCCTGAAATCGAAGACGAGGTTCGACGTCAGCTTGATTATATGACGGAGCTTGATGACAAGGATGAGCCCAACTTTGCGGACACCGATTATCAGCTTGCGGCTTATGCGGCTGCTTTGAGGATATTGACGCAGTATGGTGATATCGAAGGCCGGGATATTTGGCATGAGCTTTTCAGGGAGCGGGAGGCAGGCGAAAAAACAGCATTTGAAAAGGTTATTGACCGGGCGGTTGAAATTGCATCAGATCATCTTGTTCCCGCAGGAATTGACCGCCGGCACTGGAAAAACATCTCAGCGCCGGAAAGGCTCTATTTGAAAGGGCTGGAACTGGAAAAATATATGGAGGCAAGATCAGGGGCATATCAGGAACTTGCCAGGGGTTTTGGTGTCCGTGATTATAAATTTCTCTATGCAGGCACAAAGGCCAATGCAGTTAGATTTAAAACCGGAACAGAGTTCAAAAAAGCAGGTTTAGGCGGAACCGGTTTTCCCGGATCACTTACCAGAAATATGCTTTTCGCCATACATGAAACCGTTCGCACGGAAGATGCCCGCGAAGGTTTGAACTGGCTGCATACCGAAGTCAGCGAATACTGGAACCAGCGTAAATCGATTATCGCAGTACTGAAATATTTATCGAAGTTGAATCACATTCCCCATATGACCCATTGGGAAAAAGACGCGGACGCGGCCCTGCGTCTTGCCGGAGCAGTTGAAAACGACCGTGGAGGACGGCTGTAAACATGAATATACAATATCTAAGAAGTCTTGTCCGTGAATTTATCGCCATCCCACACGAAACGGAATGGTTGGAATTTAAATATAATTTTGCAGATCCTCAATCTATTGGCGAATACTTATCTGCGTTGTCAAATTCGGCTGCAATCAGTGAAAAACATTTTGGATATATTGTCTGGGGCATAGAGGATGCATCGCATATTATATCCGGCACTGCATTTAAACCTCGTCAAGCTAAAAAAGGAAACCAGGAACTTGAAAGTTGGCTTGCAATGCATCTTTCACCTCGAATTGATTTTAAAATTTATGAATTCACATATGATGAAAAACCGGTTGTGATCTTTGAAATTCCATGCGCGAGCCATCGTCCGGTAAGCTTTAAGGGGATTGAGTACGTCAGAATTGGAAGCTACAAAAAAGCATTAAAGGATTTTCCTGAAAAAGAAAGACAACTATGGAATTTGTTTGAGCGCATCCCATTTGAATTGCAGGTGGCAAAACAAAATGCAACTTCAGATGAAGTCCTGAAGCTGCTGGATTATCCAGCCTATTTTGA
>CAZYDL010000230.1:1805-5834 GCA_964646305.1 uncultured Desulfobacula sp.
AAAATGCAACTTCAGATGAAGTCCTGAAGCTGCTGGATTATCCAGCCTATTTTGAACTGACACATCAACCATTGCCAGACAATAGAGAAGGTATTTTAGAAAAATTATCGTCCGAAAAAATGATAATCAAAAAGGATGGTGGAGTATATGATATAACAAATCTTGGTGGGATAATGTTTGCCAGGGATTTGAATTCATTTGAGCGGATAGCTCGAAAAGCAATTCGTGTAATTGTGTACAAAAATAACAATCGTGTTGAAACAATCAGGGAACAAGCTGGGGTTAAAGGTTACGGTTCGGGGTTTGAAGGTGCGATATCTTTTATAAATAACCTGTTGCCGGAAAATGAATTTATCGATCATGCACTGCGGAAAAGTGTCCGCATGTATCCTGAAATAGCGATTCGTGAACTGGTTGCCAATGCCGTTATCCACCAGGATTTTATTCTCAGGGGGACAGGCCCCATGGTCGAAATCTTTTCTGACCGAATAGAAATAACCAATCCGGGAATTCCTTTAATTGACACGCTGCGTTTTATTGATGAACCTCCGCAGTCAAGGAATGAAGCGCTGGCATCATTCATGAGAAGAATTAATATTTGTGAAGAAAGAGGCAGCGGAATTGACAAGGTGATTTTTCAGGTGGAACTTTTTCAGCTTCCTGCCCCGGAATTTACCGTTTCTTCAAATCATACAAAAGCCATTTTGTATGCACATAAAGAATTCGCAGAAATGGATAAATCTGACCGTAATAGGGCGTGCTACCAACATGCCTGTTTACGATACGTTTCAAATGACTTTCTGACGAATTCATCCTTGCGGGAACGCTTTTCGATAGCAAAAAAAAATTATTCAATGGCCTCGAGAATCATTGCAGATACACTTGAGAAAAATTTAATTAAACGGCATGATCCTAAAAATCTGTCAAAAAAACAGTCTAAATACGTTCCCTTTTGGGCATAAATCTTATGTGACTGGCATGTGATTAAGCAAAGCGAGAGACGTTATTAAATAACTATATATAGTTATTTTTTATATAAATAGTACAATATATAGTTATTTTTGTTATGTGACTGTTATGTGATTGATATATTCAATTATTAAAGCCGTACTGTGGAATAAGGCATAATCATGATCAAACGGTTTTCATCCCGTCGTGAAAAACTTGATACATCCTTTATAAATAAACGTTTAATCAGCGCTGTTTCTTATGACCGTATTGCAGGATATTTTCGTTCATCCATGCTGGAGGTTGCCGGAGAAAAACTTGAAAATATGGATGGCAGGATCCGTGTCGTCTGTAATTCCGATATTAATCCTGAAGATGCAAAAACAGCCAAAGCTGCCCAGCAGGCGCTGCGCAGATCATGGTGTGAGGGAAATCCTGAAAAACTCGGCGATCCTTCAAAAGATCGTTTCAGCCGTTTATATCAGTTTATCAAAAGCGGCAAACTTGAAATCAGGGTTCTTCCTGATGAGGCTTTTGGACTGATCCATGGTAAGGCGGGCATTATTCAATATAATGATGGAAATCAAACCTGTTTTATGGGAAGCACCAATGAAAGCCTTTCTGCATGGAGACTAAATTATGAACTGGTATGGGAAGATGATTCCATTGAAGCGGTAAAGTGGGCGCAGGATGAATTTGATGCCCTGTGGTTTCACCCGCTCGCCATTTCCTTAAGTGATTTTGTCGTCAGCGATATTAAACGTCTTGCCCATCGAAGCGAAATATCCATAGATTCCTGGAAAGATAATCCTGAGAGTGACCCTGCTTCCGGCATAATTGAAACACCTGTTTACCGCAAGGAATATGGACTTTGGGCGCATCAGAAATACTTTATAAAACTTGCCTATGATGCTCATCTGAATGAAGGCGCAAGATTTGTCCTGGCAGATCAGGTCGGGCTGGGAAAAACCGTTCAGCTCGCGCTAAGCGCCATGCTGATGGCATTACATGGTGAAAAGCCTGTTCTAATAATCGCTCCGAAACAACTTTTGATTCAATGGCAGGATGAATTGCAAAACCTTCTGGGAATGCCTTCCGCAGTGTGGAATGGAAAAAACTGGATAGACGAACAGGGTATTATCCATCCTTCAAGAGGAATTGAATCCATAAAAAAATGTCCGCGTAAAATCGGCATTATATCCCAGGGGCTGATAACATCCGGATCTGAAATTATAGAATACTTAAAAACATTGAAATATGAATGTATTGTCGTTGATGAGGCACATCGGGCAAGGCGCAAAAAAATAAGTGATCAAAGCATTTTTGAAAAAGCTGATCCAAACAATCTGATGCGCTTTTTATGGGAAATGAGTCCGAGGACAAAAAGCATGCTTCTGGCCACTGCAACACCTGTTCAGCTTCATCCCATTGAAGCATGGGATTTATTGAAAATTCTTGCAGAGGGCAATGATCAGGTGTTGGGCACTCAATGGTCGGAATGGCAAAAACCGCAAAAAGCAATACCGGTTGTCATGGGAGATTCTGAAATACCTGATGAGCTTGGAGAAGCCTGGCGATGGATCAGAAACCCTATGCCTCAAGCTTCCGAAGGTTTTGTTTTCAAAAATCTTAGAAGAAATTTCGGATTGAAAAACAGCGACTTTGTTGCCGATGGAGACAGCCTTGATTATTTGCGGCCCACTGAAATTACCCGCTTAAAAAGTGTAATGCCGGAATTTGGAAGAAAATATAATCCGTTTATCCGCCACATTGTCAGGCGAACACGCAATTTTCTTGAACAAACCATCGACCCATCAACCGGTGAGCCCTATCTCAAACCGGTTAAAGTAAAGTTGTTTGGCGAAGACGCTGCAGATTCACTTCTTCTGCCGCCTTATTTGCAGGATGCTTATAATGATGCAGAAGAATTTTGTTCTCTTCTCGGGCAAAGAGCAAGAGGGGCTGGTTTCCTGAAAACACTTTTATTAAGAAGAATCGGCAGTACTATTTATGCCGGCAGACAGACCGCTGAAAAGATGCTGAATGAGTGGGGCAACGAATCGAGTATTATTAATGCATCGCTCTTTGAGGAAGATGATGATTGCCGGATTATCAGAAATGAAAATAATAATATGAAAGACCTGAGCGGGGCTGAACGGTCTCTTCTGGAAAGATGCCTGAAAGCACTTGAGAGCAATCAGGAACGTGATCCTAAATATCAGAAGGTTGTAGAATATATTATAGTTGACAAGAACTGGCTTGAATTCGGATGCATTGTGTTCTCACAATACTTTGACTCTATCTGGTGGCTGGCAAACCAGCTTTCCGGTGATTTTCCTGATGAACCAATCGGTATTTATGCAGGAGGTAATAATTCAGGGATTATCCTGGCCGGTGAGTATAAAAAAGTGTTAAGGGATGATCTGAAAGAAAAGGTTCGACAAGGGCAGTTGCGCCTCCTCCTTGGAACAGATGCAGCCAGCGAAGGATTAAACCTTCAGAGGTTAGGGACTCTCATTAATCTTGACTTGCCCTGGAATCCAACTCGTCTTGAGCAGAGAAAAGGGCGTATTCAACGAATAGGCCAGATAAGAGATGAAGTATATGTTTATAATATGAGATATCGCGATTCCGTTGAAGATCGCGTTCACGAGTTGCTATCAGATCGTTTAGAGGATATTTATGGTCTTTTTGGTCAGATTCCGGACGTATTAGAGGATGTCTGGATAGATGTCGCCAATGGTGAAATAGAAAATGCAAAAAAGTTGATAGGCTCGGTTAAACCGCAACACCCCTTTGATGAACGATACAACCAGATAACCGAAATAGACTGGGATTCATGTTCGAATGTTCTTAATGCTGATGAGAAAAGAAAAATTCTATTAAATGAATGGTAGCCGGCAGGTAACTCTTGACACTCCCCTCTCTAAAGGAAGGAGCTTCTTGGGCTTAAGCCGTAATCGGCTTAGGGCTCGCGCAAAAATAACTTCACAGAATTGGCGCTCAGATTCAGGTCATTTTCGGTAGATTTTAAAGAGCAAAAGGCGCAGTAATAGTGGACTATTTCAAAAAGGGGGGAGG
>CAZYDL010000231.1:0-5816 GCA_964646305.1 uncultured Desulfobacula sp.
TAACCGCTTTGAGCGGTTCACATCAAGCCACCACCTCTGGTGGTGGTATATGACTTTTGAAAAATAAGGATTTACATAAAGATATTTTCCTTGATTATCAATCAATGTAATGCCATGGGGTGTGCTTTCAAGAATTGTTGCAAGTGTTTCGTTTTCTTTTTGTCTGGCTTTTTCTATTAGCTTGCGATTGGTGATATCACGCCAAATAGTATGAATCACCCAGTTGTCTCCCTGGTGAGAAATTGTCGTTAGAAGAACCTCTACAGGAAAAACTTTTCCACTTGCTCTCCTGTGATCCCATTCAAATCTATGACTGCCATTTTTCAGTGCAAGGGCCATCATTTCTTTTGCTTTTGTAAAGGAATCTTGGCCATCTGCTTGACGGTCCGGGGATAATTCTGATGGGTGGGTTTGAATGAATTCGGTTTTGTTTTTATATCCCATCATGTCAACGGTTGCCTGGTTACAGTCCACAAATTTACCGTTTTTGATGATTAAATTGGCATCTTTAGATTTTTCAAACAAAATATGATATTTTTCATCGCTATTCTGTACAGGATATTTTTCTATCTTTTTCTCTAATTCTGAAATTTTTTGTTTCAATTCTTCATAAGTCAATTTTTCTGCCATATTAAATCCTTTTAAATTTTGTAATAACCCGCCTTCCAAAATAAAATATTTATCATATCTTTATCAGCTTCAAACTGCTAATTCAATCGCAGTATTTTTCTTGTTGAAAAAGAATAAATCTGAATTTGTTATAAAAAAAGATTATGGTTTAAATTTTTTGATTTGAAGATCTTTTAAGACCTTATAATGTTTATTATTTGCAGTCAGGATTGGGGTGCCGCAAGTGATTGCCGTTGCACCAATAAGAGCATCTGCCAATTGCATTGAATGGCTGAGATAATGTTGCTCGACAAAAAACATAGCTTTGGCAGAAATATTCTCTGATATATAAAGAATTTGCGTATTCCATATTTTCAGGGCCTGACGTAGATTATTTAACTCTTTTTTGTTTCTCATCCCTTGAACGAGTTCCATATAAGTTACTACTGAAATGGAAAAGGTGTTTAGGCCTTCAATGACCTCAAATGCGTTTTCATTTCCTTTTAAATACCAGATCAAGACATCTGTGTCGACGATCATTTAGAATCTTTCCTTTCTTAAATCCCGGACATAATCGTCAACATCTTCGACAATATCATTATTTTTCCAAATTCCAAATAAATTGGTTTTTTTGTTCTTTTTAAGTTCATCATAGGGGATAAGTTTAGCACAGGGTTTTCCCCGATAAGTTATAATGACTTCTTCACCCCTATTTACTGTATTTAAAAGTTCTTTTGAGTGAAACCGTAAATCCTTTGCTGTGGCTCTCATAATAGTCCTCTTCTATCAAGTTTATAGTTTGAAGTATAAACTTTAGAACATTGAAGGTCAAGTTTTTTTACTAAAACATCTGTGGTGCGACCGCAATATGTTGTTGGAATTTTATGGTTGCCAGATTTTCAAAAATTTTATAAAAGCTTAATATCATGGGGTTTCTCCATTAATATTTCCATCCAGTATCTCACGTATTTTAAGTGAGAGGTTTTTCATTACAATGGGCTTCAATAAGAGACCTTTAATACCCAGGGATGAGGCCTTTTCTTTAGATATGGTTTCACTGAATCCTGTACAAAGCAATATGAGAATATCCGGGCGTATTTTAGTCAGTTCTGATGATAACTTGTCTCCAGACATATTCGGCATTTGCATATCAGTAATTACAAGGTCAAATTTGTATGGCGTTGCACTAAAAACTTCAAGGGCTTCAATACTGCTTGAGCATGAAGTGACCTTGTAGCCGATACGTTCCAACATATTTTGCTCCATTTCAATAATGGTTTTTTCATCATCAACAAGAAGAATATGTTCAGTGCCACCCTGGATGGATGTTGCTGTATTGCTTGTCTGCTGTTCCTTTATTGCCTCTGCAAGCGGTAGATATACATGGAATTGAGTACCTTTGTCAGGTTTGCTGTAAACCTTAATAGTACCATTCATGTTTTTGACAATGCCATGCACAACTGATAAACCCATTCCTGTACCCTTACCTGTTTCTTTAGTGGTGAAAAATGGATCAAATATTTTCTCGATCAATTTTTTTTCCATGCCTTTGCCTGTGTCAGATATGCTTAAACAGGCATATGCACCAGGTGCTATCTCTTGATTAAACAAATCAGATTTTTCAAGTTTAACTTCCTTTAATTTTATATTCATTTCCCCGCCAGTTGTTTCCATGGCATGATAGGCATTGGTTGCAAGGTTCATTATGATTTGATGGATTTGTGTTGGATCAGCTTTTATTGCACTACAGTCAGGTTGGAGATCCTGTTTGATCTCAATTGTAGTCGGGATAGTTGATCTAATTAATTTTAATGCTTCCTTGATAATAGGCTGCATCTTCATCAGTTTTAACTCACCGTTTTTTTGACGTGAGAATGTAAGTATCTGCTTTACAAGTTCACTGGCTCTTAATGCACCTGTATATATCTGGTTAACGCTTTTTCGAAATGGACTCTCTTCAGGGATATCTGCCAATAACATTTCTGAGTAACCCACAATTGGAAAAAGAATATTATTGAAATCATGGGCTATTCCACCTGCAAGGGTGCCTATGGATTCCATTTTTTGAGTTTGCTGGAGTTGGCCTTCAAGCAGTAGCTTTTCACTGACATCGCGTTTAACAGCCACATAGCTGATGATTTCTCCCTTGTCTGAGAATACAGGTGATATAGTAGCGTCTTCAGTATATTGTGACCCATCTTTCTTTTTGTTGATGAAACGTCCAGACCAGGTTTTGCCGTTGCTTATGCTTTTCCATAGTTTCTTGTAAAAAAAAATATCATGGCTCCCACTTTGTAATATCCGTGGATTTTTGCCCATGGCTTCTTTTCGGGAATAACCAGTGATTTTTTCAAATGCAGGGTTAACATAAGTGATGTTTCCTTTTATGTCTGTTATCACAATAGTGTCAGAAGAGTGATCTATGGCCAAAGCCCGGAGCTTTAGGTCGGTCTCCATCTGTTTTTGCTTACTGATGTCTATTAACAGGCCCCTGAACCCAATTGGTGTTGTATTTTTGGTAACAAGGTTAGAATGTATTATAACAGGAAAATTGGTGTTGTCGCTTCTTAGTGCAGTATATTCTATGCCGCCCGATTTAGCACCATTCAACACACCCTGCATATTTTTTGTTGCCCGGTCACGATCCTCTGGGATTAACATTTGAATGATATTTAACCCTTTGCTCAATTCTTTTTTAGTGTACCTGAAAAGATCAAAAGCATTCTGATTTACGTAAATAATATTGCCTGTTGTATCAACTTCAAAAATAACCTGTGGCAATGATTCAGCCAATTCCCTGTATTTTTTTTCACTTGTCTGCAATTTGGATTGTGCATTCTTGATAGATCCTATCATTTTTTCCATTGCAGAACCTATTGAGTTCAATTCAAGAATAGACCCGGGTTCAATTGTTATATCATGATTATTTTCCAGGGTGATTTTTTCAGTATAGTCTAACATTCTTTTCATGGACGGATGGATAAGCCGTCTAATAACCAACAGCGTTAAAAAAAGGAAAACAATAAATATTGTTACTATGATAACCAGAGTATTTAAATATGATTTTTTTAATTTGATTAAAACATCATTCTCTATGGAAAAGACAATATCTGCAGAAGTTATTGCTCCAAAGAATTCGAATTTAAAATGACTTAATATCAGGCTGTCTGGGGAAAATCGACTTGAGCCCTTTTCAAAATGTAAATCGCCCTGGATAGAGTGGGTATGAATTTCGTTTAACAGTGCAAGTTTTTTACTTGTTGTTGATGCAATGATTTTTGAATTGTTAATTAAAATTATGTCTTGGGATTTTGTTTTGTGTTTGATTTTGTTTAATAGTAAAAGATTGTCATTTAATATTGTTCCCGCAACAACAATACCAAGTACCTCCCCACTCTCCAATATAATCTTTTTTGATTTGAATATTCCTGTTAAATCAGAACCATTATTCTTAAGGCGGATTATTTTTGCTTTTAATAGCAGTTTTCTGCTTTTTGCTGCTACATTTTCTAAAATTGGCTGTACATTGGGGACAGGAGAGCTTGCATCGATCCAGACAGGTTTATTTGCCTTTGAAATAAACAAAATATCTGTTTTATATCGTTTTGATTTGTCAGAATATTTTATAAATATTGTCTGTGCCTGGGATGCCTGGTTATTTGAAAGTTCTAAAAGAAGCCTTTTATTAAGCTGAATCTCATGGATGGCGTTATCAATCCGATCTGATTCCTGCTCAATAATATTTTGTGCCATGATATATCGTTGTTTAAAAGATTTTACCATCTCTTTGTTTATAGCTTGTGAGGCTGAATAATATGCCCAGTATAAAGTTAGTCCACACAGGAAAGTAATGGAAATAACAAAGTAAGTTCCTAAAATTGTGGACAGTTTTTTTTGTGTGTTTTTATTCATAGAATATTAACCCTAATGATTACCTGAGTAACGGAATGCTTTCTCTTGAAGTCTGAAAATATCATCTTTTAAAATTTCCTGCGTAACAATAACCATTTCTCCTGAAAAAATTATTGGTTTTAATTTTAATTTTGATTCAAGATCAAGTCGTATGGCCTCTGCCATTGCCACTCCATTGTCATCGTTCATACGCATTATAGTAAAATTCAGGCCACCTGACAGCAAAGATTTTAACTCTACAGCACCGCCGCCCCAACCATTTACAAGAATTTTATCTTTTAAATTACGCTCTTCAAGGGCATCCAAAATACCAAAAGCAATATCAGTAGAACAGGCATGAATAAAACTTATATCTGGATGCGCATCAATTATTTTCAATGCAGCATTCTTTGCCTTTCCTCTATTACCTCCGGTATAGTATTCTGCCATAAGCTTAAAATCAGTCTGATTGGCTATAACCTCATTGAAAAAATCTCCACGAAGCCTGCTAACCTGGCTGTCCACAATAAAATAAAGCATGGCATATTTGATATTGGTTTTCCCTTTAAAGTGTTTTATATATTCTTTGGCTATCAAACCTGCACCTATAGTATGGTCAAACCCAACATACATGAAGGGCGGATTCTCTTTGTAGTCATCATCGGGAATTGTCATATTTTGTATGATAATCTTGACTTTATCATTAACAAGCAAGCGTGAAATTACTATTTTATCATCAGGAGCATTTGGTGTCAGAACTAAATAATCAGGCTCTATTTTCAGTGCAGACTGAATGCATTGTGTAAGTTTACGCTTTTCATCAGTTTTGGTTGAAAATTCATAAATCACATAATCAAGACCTATTTCATCCATTCTGCCTTTAAAAGAATCAATGCTTCTTCTCCAATAGTCTGATACTTGTTTTAAAGGTGTTGCAAAAGCTATTTTTATGGGATGTTTTTGAATATTTTTTTTAATTTTTTGTCCTTTATTTTGGACTATGGAATTAAAATCTTTTATGGTTTGGTCTTCAAATGAATATGATGGGATAATACTAAGAGCCAAAACACACAGGATCAGAAATATAATCTTTTGTTTATGCATTAAACCTCCTTGAAAGTATTTTTTTAATTTAGGACAATAAACTAATGATAATATATATTGTGCTTCAAAGTAAATAAATTTTTAAAGTTTGATAGTTATAAGTCAATGAATGCTTCAAACTCCCTGGCATTCTTACTAATTTTTTTAATAAATAAAATAAATTATCATTGATAAATATTTTATTCTTTGATATATAAATCAGGTTTATAAAA
>CAZYDL010000232.1:0-5787 GCA_964646305.1 uncultured Desulfobacula sp.
GTGATGAATTTTCATCAAAAAATTTTAAAGATTTCGATATCAGGCGTAATAAAGATAGAGAAATCCTAAAAAAAATATTTAAGATCTTAACCTGTGATTTTCCTGTCTCAAAAAAAGGGATACAACCTGAAACCCTTTTAATTAAACATGCTATTCAAGGTTTTGACACATGTAAAAAAACAGTTCAACCCGATGAAACATATCTTACTTTTGAATCCAAAGAGTTTGAGAAGTACAAAACTTTTACCTCTGATCCTGATATTGCTTTTTATATCAAAGATGTCTGTCTTGAAGTCTATGGGAAGATTATTGATCCACATATTGAAATTGCCGATTGCCAGGGTGCAGATTCAATTGATCCTGGCCAGCTTGCACAGATTTTAAATTATCTTGAATCATCCAATCTTATTATATATTGTATAAGCTCAAGAACAGGGCTGCGACAGGCAGATATTCTGTTTTTAAATCAGATTAAAAATCTTGGCCTGCTTGATAATATAGTATTTATTAATAATTGTGATTTTAGTGAACATGAAAATTTAGATGATCTCATGAAAATTGAAAAAGGCATTAAAGACAGCCTTGAATTCTTAGAAATATATCCGAAAATTTTTTCTTTATCAGCGCTTTACAACCTCTTTAGCCAGTTTTTCATCCAGGGCAAATCAAAATTAAACAAAAAAGATAAAATCCGTTTAAAACTCTGGCAGGATGAGAAAAAAATTACTAAGTATTGTGATTTGCACACCAGGGGTTTTAATCTGTTTTTCCAGGAGACAATAGATAAAAACAGAGAGGTTCTTTTATTTTCAAACCATTTTAAACGTTTGACAGCAATACTTTATCATGTACAGCAGCATGCTAATATCTTTCTTGATTTACTGTCTTCGGATAAATCAAAGAAGACAGAGACAATACAAGCCCTTGACCTGCTTGAACAAAATGCAACCCGCCTTGAATTGATGGTGAAAAAATCTATTGGTAAGTATGTTAAAGATTTAAAAGATAAAATCCATCAAAACCTTTATAATGCTTTTGCGCTGGATAATACTGCTATTTTAAGCAACACCCTGGATTATATCAACAATGCAGCATCCATTGATGTTGAACAATACAAAACCAGCCCAGAATCAAGTTTTAATAAGATCCTCTATTTAATGTTCCAGGATTTTAAACGTAAGTTAGATATATATGAATTGGAAAATGTTAAACCAGAATTAAAATCCTTTGTTAAAACCCAGGAAGAAGAAATTATATTATATTTTCAGTCTCTATTTGATTCTTTAACAATTGATCTGATAAGAGATGATAATTTAAGTGGAATTGAAAATCTGTCCAACCCTGGAATGATATATGATGGTGCCGCCTCCTTTGAAAAGATAAAAAAAATACTGGGGATTCAAATGCCAGGTCCTGTTTTTGAGGCAAAATATACTTCAAAAATCAAGGCCAATGTATTTACAGATTTTAGTTTTAATACCATGTCCGGGATATTATCTTCTCTGTTTAAGAAAAATAGTATGTTTTCATTTTCACCAGGATTAAACAAAGCTGCTATAAAAATCAGGCAGGAAAATATCAAGCTCATAAAGATTCAATTTAAACAATTTTTTATTAATCTGGAAAATGATTATTTCATACCTTTAATTGAGGCTGTTACAAGGGATTTTAAGGAAAAAATTAATGAACGGTTTGCCATGTACCATTCATATAAAAAAGAGGCTGAACATGTTTTTTCTTTAAAACAAAGTGAAAAACAGGATACAAATAATAAAATCAAATTGATATTGCAGCAGGTTGCCCAGGTGAATAATCATATTGAATCAAATAGTGAGACCTTTGAATAACATCTCCTTTTGTCCAATTGCCACGGAATATCAAAATGATAATCCTCCAAATAGTTTACTATTCCTGTGAATTCGTTCAATCGGATTAGCCAAATCCTGCCTAAATCTGCATACCTAAAACACCAAATTATTTTTAAGGGAACTCCTATCAGTTTTTTTGATTATCAGGTCTTTTGATTTTTTTTGCAATATTTTGTGATAAAAGATCAGGGCTTATATCAAGGTGGGAAAAAAGTTTTTTTTCAAGCTTTATTGTATTGTTCCACACAATCTTAATACGGTCTTTAAATCCTTTTTGATTTCCATATTTTGATTTAATATATTCAAGTCTTTTTTTCAATAAAACCACATTATCATGCAATACTCTTTTGTCAGAATAATTGACAATTTCCTGCTCTGAAACAAAGGAATCTGTTTTATGCAGATCCCATTTATTATCGTAAAAATCCAGAATAACATGCTGGCGTATGATATCCCCTGTCTCAGGATATCCAAGCCCGGTCAGGAGTTCGCCCCCAGTTTGAGCATGGAGCTCTTTTGTATCAAAGCTTCTGGTTTTTGTTATATCGTGGAGTAATGCTGCAGATGTCGCAAGATCTATATCAAGTTCAGGGAATTTTATTTTAAGCTTTTGACATAAAAAAAATGCAACATTGGCAACCATTATGGAGTGGTCAATTATATGATCCATCATTTCCATTTTGTAAATAAGCTCAAAGCACTCTTTTATAGATGGTATCTTCATAAGTTCCATAACCTGAAGGTCACACGTAAAATATTCAAAACAATAAAAATTGTATTGAACTTATACCTCTTACTGTTATGATAGAAAAGGGTTTTTTAAAAAACTTGATTAAAAAAATAATTGTTTTTGAGTTAGCCCTTAAGAAAAGAGAGGTTGAAACCAGGAAAAACAGATGATACCCATTCGAGACAACCAACCATCAAGCAGTATGCCCATTGCAACATATATTCTCATGGGCATTAATCTTCTGGTGTTTGTTCTACAGATACAGACAGGATTTGACAATAAAGTAATTTTTTATTTCTATGGTCTGGTGCCGGCAAAATACACTGTGCATGAAATGTCGAGACATTTTTCTTTTGCAAATCAGATTTTTTCAATTTTCACTTATATGTTTTTGCATGGAGGCTTTTGGCATTTTCTGGGAAATATGTGGTTTCTCTATATTTTTGGAGATAATGTTGAAGAGCATTTTGGATCATTAAGGTTTGTGGGTTTTTATTTGATTTGCGGTGTTATTTCAGGAGTGTTTCATTTCTTTTTAAATCCCATATCCATGGTTCCGACAATTGGTGCAAGTGGAGCCATAGCAGGTGTCATGGGTGCCTATTTTCTTTTATATCCAAAGGCACGTATTTTAACTGTTATTCCCATAATTATCATACCCTGGTTTGTTGAAATTCCAGCTTTTATTTTTCTTGGCTTCTGGTTTTTAATTCAATTTTTTAATGCTGCAGGTTCAGGAGCAAGTTCAGGTATTGCCTGGTGGGCGCATGTTGGTGGTTTCATAGCAGGCTTGGTTTTGGTTAAACTTAATAAAAAAATGCCTAAAACCGGTGCTGACCAGAAAATTAGTCAATTTACCACTAAAAAATACACTCCTAAACTTCAAATGATTGTAACAAGGAATAATCCTGACAATCCAGATAGCCAGGATCTTTTTGGAAATATTGATATTACTTCCATTGAGGCAATATCCGGCACAACTAAAATGGTTACTATTCCCTGGGGGTTTTATAAGCCTTTATATAAAGTTAAAATTCCTCCTGGAATAAGGCAGGATACCAGGTTGAGGATTATGGGAATGGGCAAATCTCTTAAAGGAAAAATAAAAGGGGATATGTACCTTAAGGTCAATATTAAAAATGCCATTTAAAAAAATAATTAAAATAGGTTTTTTACTTTTTATATCTTTGCTTATTGCCTTGCTTATTGTGTTTATCAACCTACCCAATATTTTGGAATCCCAGATTAAAATCCAGATTAAAAAAAGAGTATCACACTATTTAGATCCAGGTGATTTAAAGTTTAATATTCAAAATTCAGGTTTTTTTAATACACATATTTCAAACATTCATATTTTTGAATCAATCTCCATTGATTCAATTAATATTGATTATGATATTAAAGACCTGTCATCCATGCATATTGGAAAAATTACCATATCAGGACTTAAAATACATGCAAGCCTTGATGAAAATAATCAAATTAAGATACAAGGTATGGATTTTCCTGAAAATTCAAAAGAGCAATCTGGGAAAAAGGATCTAAGCTTTTTACAATATCTGCCTGGAAAAATTGCAATAAAAAATAGTAAAATAATTCTGCATTTTCCAAAAGAAAAATCTGAAAATGTTTTTTTGATTCCCTTTGATATCAGCTCATCCATCAATGTCTATGATGATAAAATAGATGCAGAAATTAAGCTCTATCCCTTTGGTGAAACCATCAATGGTTTTGTCTCCTATGACATCAATAAGGGGATTAATGCTGTAAGGGTTCAGAGTAAATCCTTTGATATGGGACACCTTAATCATTTTATAGCAAAACAGACAGACAAACTGCAATTAAAGGGTTTGTTTGATTTCAAACTTGAGTCAAAATCCCCCAAAAAGAAATGGAGTCTGGATATTTCTAAAGTAGTCTTGATTCAGCCTTTAAATGCAAACATTAAAGATATAAAAATCAATTTATCAATTAATAATAGTAAAATAAATGCAACAGGATTTATGAATGTATCCAGTCCTTTGCAGCAGACAATCGGCCTGAAATATGCAGCAGTCTATGATGTGCAAAAAAAGAACTATTTTGATTTAAAACTTGAAACCCAAAAATTAGATGCTCTTGAATATTTGCATGAATCAAACCTTGTCATGGTAAACAAACCTCACTTAACAGCACGTTTTAAAGGTGTTCCTGACAATATTAAAGGAAAAATTATCCTGACTTCCAAGAATATCAATATTCAAAATAACCAGGGAGACATTGCTGCAGCTGATTTAAAAATAGTATCAAATATTGTTGCCCGATTTGGTAAAGATGGAAACAAGGTTAGTTCAGAGTTTAAAATAGACACAAATAAAATTGATATTCATTCAGATCTTATGGATTCATCATTTTCCAAAGTAGATATTTTTGGGAAGTTTTTTTTAAATAAGAAAAATTCACCTTTATGTGAAATAATTATAAAAATAGATGACGGCAGGATATTATCTTCAAAATTTAAAACCAAAGTTTCAGGAATTAATATTGAATTGCCTGTTTTCTATCCCCAACCCGGTGAACAAGTACATGGTAAATATTCAATTTCTTCCATTGTATATGATGGTAAATATGCTTTTTCCACAAAAGGAGAAATTTTACAGACACGCTCAACAAGCTTTAGAGATAAAGTAAATGCTCCATTGAATGCCCGATTTAAGATAGCTGGAAATGTAGATTTTAATTTATTTCCTGACATTACAACTAGGTTTGATTCAATAATCGGCTTTGATGAAAAAGGATTGCAAGCATCCTGTGATGTTCAAACAAATACATTTAAATTCACTGAATCTGATTTTAAAAAATTATTATTACCAAAAATAATTGTGCCTGATTTTGATGTGAAAGCCATGGTAAAAGCACGGGCTGATTACACTGATAACAAATTGACAAGCTTTATGAATCTTGATGTTCAAGATGGAAACGTCTCCATGCCTGACAATAATTTAATGGCATCCGGGATTAATACCAATATCCAGCTTAATGATCTTTTATCTTTTACTACTTTTCCAGGCCAGGTTGTAACCATTGATTCCATTGAAAAAGAAAAAATTAAAATTAATGATGCCAGGGTCAGATTTACCTTGGAAAAGAAAAAATCCTTATTGATTGAAAATATACAATTTAAATGGTGCAATGGCCTTGTGTCAACAG
>CAZYDL010000233.1:0-5783 GCA_964646305.1 uncultured Desulfobacula sp.
CAAATTCTTTTAAGGTCAAGCTGAAAATTTAGAATCATTCTGTTTTCTTAGGGAGGTGAATAATCTATCTGATTCCCAATTCCTGGAAGCTGTTTTTATATTTTCAGGCAGATATTTGATTGGTTTTATAGTAGTAAAATAAATACTTGCATGTTGTGTCACATTGTGGCATGTATAATATAATTATTTTTTTACCCCTAATCTCAAAGGAGAAAACCATGAAAAAAATACTTATTCTTGGAGCTGGTGCCGGTGGTACCATTGTCGCTAACATGCTTAGAAGTAAATTTCCTGAATCCCAGCTTGAAATCACTATTATTGACAGGGATGAAAGACACCATTACCAGGCTGGTTACCTTTTTATTCCCTTTGGAGTTTATACTGCCCAGGATGTTCTAAAACCCAAAAAAGAGTTTATTCCCCAGGGAGTTGAATTTATTCATGATACCATTGTAAAAATTGATACTGACCAGCGAAGGGTGGAAACAAAAGTTGGTTCTTACGATTATGACTGGCTGGTAATATCAACGGGCTGTGATATAGCCCCGGATGAAATTGATGGTATGCGCGATGACTGGCGTGAAAACACTTTTGATTTTTATACCCTTGAAGGTGCCAATGCCTTGTTTGACAAGCTCAAATACTTTAATTCGGGTAAAATTGTTTTAAATATTGCTGAAATACCCTATAAATGCCCCATTGCCCCTTTGGAGTTTGTATTTATGGCAGACTGGTTTTTCCAGGTAAACGGAGTCAGAGATAAAGTAGAATTGGAATTTGTTACCCCTCTTGACAATGTTTTTACCAAGCCTGTTGCAGCAAAAGTCCTGGCTGAATTTACAGCTAAAAAAAATATTAAGGTAACTCCGTATTTTGATCTTGCCCAGGTTAACGGTAAAGAAAAAACCATAGAATCTCACAAAGGAGATAAAATTGGATATGACCTTCTTGTCTCCATTCCTCCAAATATGGGGAATCAATGTCTGATTGATTCTGAAGTGAGTGACCCTGTGGGTTTTGTTGCAACAGACAATCATACTCTAAAAGCCCAGAATCATGACAGAGTATTTGTAATTGGCGATACTACAAATGTCCCGGCATCCAAAGCAGGCTCAACTGCCCATTACATGGCATATACACTGGTGGACAATTTGATCAGGGAAATGGATGGCCATGAAGCCCTTCCAAAATTTGATGGACATGCAACATGCTTTCTTGCTTCTGGATTTGAAAAAGCTATTCTGCTTGATTTTTCCTATGATGTTGAACCTCTGCCAGGCAAATTCCCCTTTCCCGGCATGGGGCCTTTCAGCCTTTTAAAAGAGAGTTTGAGTAATCACTGGGGTAAAATGATGTTTAGATGGGTCTATTGGAACCTGATGATGAAGGGTTTGGACCTGCCCCTTGAACCTCAAATGAATCTTGCCGGTAAAATCCGTCAAAATGCTTCTTAAAGGAGGTGTCCCCATGACAAACGAGGAAAAAATTCTTGAGCGCTTAGAGCGCCTTGAAAAAAAAATAGATCCCATTGTTGAATCGGCAGCTTCTATCAAAGAGTTAAAACTGGAGCTTGCACCAAGAGTGAACGAAGCCGTTCATTATCTGATTAAAGAACTTGCAGATATTGAAGCTGATTTTCAATTGGAAGATTTAATATACTTTTGCAAAAAAGCCTTGAGAAATATAAATAATCTAAACTACTCCATGGATATGCTTAAAAATCTTATTGATTTTGCCATTATGGCAGAACCTTTAATTAAAAACACTGTTCCCCAGGTGATCCAGTCTTTGGATGATTTAGAGCAACACAATGTTTTTAAAATTGCAGATATCAGTATACAAACATTGAAAAAAATTGGTAAGACATATAGTGAGGATGATTTCCAGCAGGTTGGCGATGGGCTTGTACGCCTGACAGGGTTGTTAAAGGAACTGACCCGCCCTGAAACCTTAGACCTCCTGGAAAAGGCAGTTTCTATTCCAGGAGAGATTAATTTTGATGCAGCCAGGCCTGTCGGTCCTTTTTCAATGATAGGAGCAATGGGTAATGAAAAAGTCAAAGAGGGTATGGGGGTTTTATTGGAATTGACCAAGGGACTGTCAGCTTTGAAAAATTCTTAAACATTAAATTGTGAGGGGCAGCATGAAATCCAGTATGGAATTATCAGAGATCCGGGCATTGTATGATGTCATGATTAATAAACTGATTGATGAATATGTTATTGTAATCGGTCTTGATCGTAAAATCATGGATATTAATGCTGCCTTTTTAAACAAACTTGGGCTGAAAAAAGAGCAGGCTGTGGGACAGTTCTGCCATGAAATCACCCATCATCTTGCAGTTCCCTGTTTTGGGAGAAACCATCCATGCCCGCTTGCCCAGGTAATAAAAACAGGAAAGGCTTCCCAGGCAAGCCATGTTCATCTTGATCAGAACAATATTCCATATAATGTTTCAATCTCATGTTATCCACTCATGGAAAAAGGTGAATTAAAAGCAGTTGTTGAAGTCTCCAAAGATATTACCAAAGAGATTAAATTTCAAAAAAAAATGATGCGGCAGGAAAAACTTGTTTCCTTGGGAAGGCTTTGTGCCGGAGTTGCCCATGAAATTAACAATCCTCTTACCACTATATTGACATCTTCCATGCTGATGCAGGAAGATCTTACACCAAAAGATCCCATGTATGATGAACTTACTATTATTAATGATGAAGCATTGCGCTGCAGGGAAATAGTAAAAAGCCTGCTTGACTTTGCCCGGCAGAACAAGAGTTTAAAACGGAAAAATGATTTAAACAGAATTCTTAAAGAGAGTCTGATTCTTACCCGCAAACAGGCAACATTTAATAATATAACCCTGGGTGCCACTCTTGGGGAAGACCTGCCAATGGTATATATTGATAAGGATCAAATCCAGCAGACTATTATTAATCTGACTTTAAATGCCATTGAAGCAACCGGGAGCGGCGGTGATATCAAAATATTTTCACGCTTTTTTAAAGAAAAAAACATGGTGGAAATTATGGTGAAAGACACTGGAGAAGGTATCCGCAGTGAAAATATTGATAAAATATTTGATCCTTTTTTTACAACAAAAAAAACCGGTACAGGCCTTGGCCTTGCAATTACCTACGGAATTATTGAACAGCACAAAGGTACAATAAATGTTGAAAGTACTCCTGGAAAAGGAACATGTTTTATTATTACTCTACCCATAAATAAAACAAGACACCATGAAATCTGATAAAAAGGTTTCCATACTTATTATTGACGATGAGTTGCAAATTTGTCTTAACTGCACAAAAATTCTTACCAGTCCCCATTATGAAACAACTTATGCCTTAAATGGCGTGGAAGCCTTAAAGCTCATGGAGTTAAAGCCATTTGATATAGTGATTACTGACTTGAACATGGAAAAGATGGGGGGTATGGCAGTCATTGCACGCATCAACTCCCTGTTTTCCAATGTAATTATTATTGTGATGACAGGGTATGCCAGTGTATCATCTGCTGTGGAAGTTATGAAAATGGGTGTTTTTGATTACCTGCCCAAACCATTCACTCCTGAAGAACTCAGGACACTTGTTCAACAGGCTGTTGAAAGGATGGAGCTCAGAAAACAGCAGACCAGACTTGTCCGGCAGAAAACCAAGATTTCCCATCAACTTGTTGGCGAAAGCCCTGGTATAAAAAAAGTTATTAAAATGGTTCAAAAAGTTGCCGATACAGATGCCAATGTTCTGATTTATGGTGAAAGCGGGACGGGCAAGGAACTTATTGCCCGGGCAGTACATGTAAATTCCAAAAGACAGCACAATACTTTTTTTGCTGTTGACTGTGGAACCCTTTCAAAGGAACTGCTCTCGTCTGAATTGTTCGGCCATGTCAAAGGCGCATTCACAGGTGCTGACAATGACAAACCAGGAATTTTTAAACTTGCTCACAGGGGCAGTGTCTTTTTGGATGAAATCAGTAATATAAGCATGGATGTTCAAGCCAGGCTTTTAAGATTTCTTGAAACAAAGGAGTTTATGCCCCTTGGGAGTACAAAGATTGTAAAAGTTGATGTCCGCTTAATATTTGCCACCAATAAAAAATTAGAGGAAATGGTGAAAAAAGGGCAATTCCGGGAAGATTTCTATTATAGAATTTTTGTTTACCCAATTGTCCTGCCAACTCTAAATAAAAGGAAAATCGATATCCTGCCCATTGCCTATTTTTTTTTAAAACAATTTGCAAAAAAAATGGGGAAGAAGATTAAAAACTTTGATGAACAATCTGCAAGCCGATTGATGGAATTTCATTGGCCCGGAAATGTAAGACAGCTTAAAAATGTTGTTGAGCGTGCTGTAATACTTTGTGAAAAAACCACAATCACTTTAAAAGATTTGCCCCTTCTCGGGGAGATCAAAGAGATTGATGAGATGATTGAAAGCATTCCCAAAACAAATAAAGAGCTGAAGATTTTAAAGAAACAAATTCGTCAAAAAGCAGTAAATAAAGTTGAACGAAATTTTATCTTAAATGCCCTTGCCAAAAATGAGTGGAATATAACCAAGGCATCCAAAAGTACTGGATTGCAACGGACAAATTTTCAGGCTCTTATTAAAAAACACAAAATTTCTCGCCCCCAATAGATTCAAATTGCTGGATTTAATTAAATAAATCCGTTTCAACCAATCCAGGTAAACCAACCCGTTTAAACAAATATAGTGCAAGCTATACAATTCTAATTGATGAATTCTATTTGCCAGAGTAATAAATATTTTTTAAATACACTGTATATAATTTACATACACTCCCCTTTAAACTATTAACCATGATTATCGTCAAGCATCTGTATGGATATACACCACTTAAATTAAACTTTATTAGGTGTGTGGTGTATAAAGAAAATATACTATCATGGAAAATATCTTTAGGTGTTAATAATCTAAAAATTAAATAAATCAAATAGTTATATGTATAATTTAATCCGGATCACTCCCTGGCATGCTATGTGCTAAATAGTAGCTTAGATTCAAAAAAAAGTATATTAATATAACCTTTAAACAGGAGATTGATCATGGGAAATCAGGTAAAAATAATGGTGGTTGATGACGAGCTTGGCATTTGCAAAAATGTGGAGAAAATTCTTGTAAAAAATAATTATAGTGTTGTTCATACACAAAGTGCAGGCCAAGCCCTTGAAATGATGAAGAGTGAACCTTTTTCACTTCTTATTTCAGATATTGTAATGCCGGAAATGAATGGTCTGGAATTACTCAAACAGGTTGCAAAAGAACTGCCGGACATGAGAACCATCATGATGACAGGATATGCATCAACCGAGACGGCAATAAAAGCCATCCGCCTTGGAGCTCTTGATTATATTCCAAAGCCCTTTACACCCGATGAATTGAGAACAACAGTCAGTAAAGCTTTAACCGGTAGATTGGAAAAAGTGAGCCTGTCGGATGAGCAGCGGGAAGCCATTGAGATAATGGATATTGATATTGATCTTACAAAGGGTGTTACAATAGGTCTCCAAAAACAAGATAGTGAGACTATTATAGACGAACAAGTAGAAAGTTTGGAATTCCATTGCAGTGTTGGTGATATGGTTTGTGATGTCATGGAAAAACTTGGTGCCACCTGCAAAACAGGGATTAAAAAAAATTATTGCCCTAAAATAAAAGCCATGGAAAAAAAGAGGGCAAAAGCCTCTTCATTTAACCCGAAAACAATGATTGGTATTGATCAACCATTTGATTATAATGAAGTTGTTGCCATCACCGGAC